>JBGPLB010000004.1:0-61406 GCA_041486245.1 Candidatus Acidiferrum sp. | reverse complement strand
CTAAGTCCTTTACAATGCGCAGATCCGAAAAATGCGCCCATAACTCGTTTAGAATGCGCAGTTCCAAAAACACAGGGTTTAAAGTCCTTTAGAATGCGCAGTTACGAAAAAAGGTGGGGGAGGGGGACAAATTGTTAACCAGAACAATCCGCAACGTCATCGCCGGTCGAAGCTGGGTCGTGTTTCTCTTGCTCGCCGCAGTTCTTTCGCCGCTGGCCTCCGCGCAGGCCAAGCCCTTCGAGGCTCAGGGTAAACGCAAGGTCATCATCGATCAGGACGCCGCCGGCCCCGGCGGCACAGACATGCAAGCCATCCTCGCGCTGATCAATTCGCCGGATACCGAAGTTCTCGGCATCACCGTCCTCACCGGCGACGCTTGGCGCGACGAGGAAGTACAACATACTCTCCGCATGCTCGAAATCATTGGCCGCACAGACATCCCCGTTCTTCCCGGCGCTGCGTTTCCGCTGGTAAATTCCAAGGAATACATCGCCAAATGGGAAACGCTCTACGGCAAAGTCATTTATCAGGGTGCTTGGAACTTCGCAAAGGGCTACGCCGTCCATGGCCCCTTCGACAATCCGCCCATGCCCGAAGGCGCTCCCACGACCAAACCCTCGGCCGAATACGCCGCCAATTTCATGGTCCGCATGGTCCATCAGTACCCGCATGAAGTCACCATTTACGCTGCCGGACCGATGACCGACCTCGCCGTAGCCATTGCTCTGGACCCGCACTTCCCCGAGCTAACGAAGGAGTTGATCGTCATGGGAGGTAGCATGAATCCTCAAGCCGACGACCCTGAATTCAACCTCAGCCCGCGCCGCGAATTTAATTTCTGGATGGATCCGGAAGCCTCTCACGCCGTGCTCCACGCCCACTGGCCGCGCATCGTCCTCACCACCGTGGACATTTCCGTCAAGACGCGCATGGAGCAGCGTCTCATCGCGCAGGTCGCCAAAAGCCCCACTCCCGCGGCGCAGTACGTCGCGAAATATGCCGAAGCCAACTATCTCTGGGACGAACTCGCGGCCGTCGCATGGCTCGACCCAAGCGTCATCACCAAGTGGCAAAAGCTCTACGTCGATGTGGCACTCGACCGCGGCGCTTCCTACGGCGACACGCTGTCATGGGCCCCCGGCCATCAACCCGGAATGGGCGAGGTTCTCGTCGAAGTCCAAAAAGACCTCGACAGGGAAAAGTTTTACAAGGAGTACGTCGATTTGCTAACTCGCCCAACACCCTCGGCTCGACCCACCGCAGGGAAAGAGACGCTAGGGAATGGGATTTGACAAACGGAAAGATGGCAAAAGCGAGACTGATGGTCTAGACGGGACAAACATTGCTCCCTGTCTTCCTCATATCTCAAGGCGCGAAGCCTTTTGAGTGAAGTGAGATGCACATGGCAACCAATCACTTCGACTTGCTTGATTGAGCGTGGCGTTTCCCCGACAATTGAAGGTCAATCGTTGCCCATTTTTCCCGCATGGCTGCGCTTCCGCCGCCTAACGGAGAATCGAGAGAGATGTCCACGCACGCGAATTCAGTCAAACGGTTTGTCGCCTACTTTTCCATGGAGATTGCGCTCGAGAACGCCATGCCCAGCTACAGCGGCGGACTCGGCGTTCTTGCCGGCGACACCATCCGTGCCGCCGCGGACCTTCGCCTTCCCATGGTGGCCGTATCTCTCCTCTACCGGAGGGGATACTTCTCTCAGCATCTCTCCGAGGACGGCTCCCAAACGGAAGAGCCGGTGGTCTGGAACGTCGAGGATTTTCTCAAGGAAGAAGCCGCGCGCGTAACGGTGCCCTTGGAAAATCGCCGCGTCGAGCTTCGCTGCTGGCGCTATGACGCTAAAGGCGTGCGTGGCTTTGTAGTCCCGATTTATTTTCTAGACGCCGACCTTCCTTCCAACGCGGAGTGGGACCGCAACCTCACGGGTGGTCTTTACGGCGGCGATTCTTACTACCGGTTGTGCCAGGAGGTTTTGCTAGGGATTGGGGGCGTGCGCATGCTTCGCGCGCTGGGATACGAAGATCTCACGCGCTACCACATGAACGAAGGCCATGCCGCTCTGCTCTCTCTGGAATTGCTCGGGGCAGAAGCGTTGAAAGCCGGGCGCACAGCCATCAATGGCGATGACATCGAAAAAGTCCGCGCCAGGTGCGTTTTCACGACGCACACGCCCGTGCCGGCTGGCCACGACCGTTTTCCGATCGAATACCTCACTCGCGTCTTTCCGCAACAGAGCAAATTTTTCGATCTCAAGGACGCTTCTGTCGCCGAACTCGTGAAGCGCTCACTCCAATCTGAACAGAATTTTCCGGATTTGCAGGAAGCCGCTGCCCGCGGCGCCCACTTGAATATGACGTACCTGGCGCTGAGCCTCAGCACCTACGTCAATGGTGTGGCTAAACAGCACGGAGTCACTTCGCGACAGATGTTCCCGGAAGTTCCCATCGAGGCCATCACGAACGGCGTTCACGCAGGGACTTGGACGTCACCTCCATACCAGCAGCTCTTTGACCGCCATATCGCGCAGTGGCGCGAAGACAACTACAGCCTCAGGAGCGCGCTCGGACTTCCACCCGAAGAAGTGTGGACCGCGCATCTTATCGCCAAGCACGACCTTCTCGAGGCCGTGCGTCAGAAAACTGGTCTCACACTGGACGAAGAAGCCTTCACGATTGGGTTTGCACGCCGTGCGACTGGTTACAAACGCGCGGACCTGATTCTTTCTGACTTGGACCGCTTGCGCCAGATCGCCAAAAACGCAGGACATTTTCAGATTATTTATGCCGGCAAAGCGCATCCCAACGACACCGGCGGCAAGGACATCATCCGGCATATTTTCCATGCGAAAAAGGCGCTCCGGAAAGCCGTTCCCGTGGTTTTCCTCGACGAGTACAATCTCGACCTCGGCGGAAAAATAACATCCGGCGTCGACCTTTGGCTCAACACGCCGCAGTTTCCTCTCGAGGCTTCCGGCACCAGCGGCATGAAAGCCGCCCTCAACGGAGTCCCAAGCCTGAGCATTCTTGACGGGTGGTGGGCGGAAGGGCACATCGAAGGCGTAACCGGATGGTCGATCGGCGAGCCTCGCCGCTCCATCGACCCGGATGATGTTACGACGGACAATACTAGAGAAGCCGAAGCGCTCTACTTGAAGCTAGAAAACACCATTCTCCCGATGTTTTACAAAGAGCCTCGGCAGTACATCCAGATCATGCAGCACGCCATCGCCATCAACGGTTCTTTCTTCAACACCCAGCGCATGGTCCAGCAGTACATTACGGACGCTTACTTGCGTTAGGGACCAAGAAAAGAATCGTCAGGAAAAGGGCAGGCTCTCCCAGCAAGCTTGCGCGACCGGTAGTTTTCAAATTATTCCGGTGCGGGCTGAGGAATTTTCTTGTCGCCGCGCAGTTCTTTCGCGGTATCCAGAATATTGCGCTTGGCAAAGTAATCGAAGAAGTCCCAGTTGCCGTACTTTTCCTTCAAGCCGGGAAGCACTGCGTTAACCAGCGCGTCGTCCATCAGGCCATCTTGCGACGGTTTAGCCAGCATCGAACGCAATCCGGTTAGGTATCCGACGAACTCCTGAACGTCGGCTGCGTTTCCGACATCGCCATGTCCCGGCACAAACGTGGCCTTGGGGGCTTCCGCAGCCAGCTTCGCATCCGTGGCAGCCCACTTGTCGGTGGTCCCGTCGATCAGATTTGGCAGCGTCTTGCGCCAGAAGAGGTCGCCACAAAAAACGACCTGAGCGTCGGGAATGATGACGACGGAATCTCCGCCAGTATGGCCAGGAAAATAGCGGACGAGAATCTTGCGCGAGCCTAAATACAAGTCGACGGATGATTCGTAGGCGATATTAGGAGCAACAAGCCCTTCGACCATGGCTTTTTGTTCGGGCTTGATGTCCTTACCAAAGAATTTCAAATTTTCCGTGTGAATCCACGTGCGAACATTTTTGTGGCCCACGATCGCCGCACCCGCCTGCGCAAATACGCCGTTGCCAGCAACGTGATCGAGATGATAGTGGGTATTGATCACAAATTTTACGGGCAGTTTGGTGAGCTTCTGAATTTCCGCTAGCAGCTGTTTCGCGGCGGCGGGATTCACGAACGTGTCGATCACGGCGACGCCATCTTCGCCGATCACAAAGCCGGAGTTCGAACCAGCACCGCCCTTGGGAACGTCGATGGCGGCGTAGACGTTGTTGCCGAGAGGCTTGATTGTGAAGGGCAGCGAAGCGGGAACTGGTGCCGCGGTTTGGGCGAGACTTGCGGCGCAGCACGGGAGAAGAATCAGGAACAGCCAGATTGTTTTTCGCATGGGTGGATATCGTATCGCAACTGCGTATAGGCGCAAGTCTGGATAAGCTGTTCAGCACTTGAGAACCGAAGAAGAGGATTAACGCCGCAATCGGAGAGGAGGCCCAGCAGGCGCGGAGAAATCGAGCAGAAATCGAGGAGAAACAAGAGTTGCAAGGGAAGAGCGGTCGTCCTCAGATGGACGCCCCTACGACGGCGGGAGAAAGCGGTCATCCTCGGAAGGATGACCCTACAGTTAGCGGAGGCGGTTTTTGTAGACGGCCATGCCCACGGCGGCGTCCATGCCGATTTTTTCGAGCGCGCTGATTTCGAGCTGCGATTTGATTCCGCCGGCGGCAATGACGGGATGCGATGTAGCAGCGCGAAGTTTGCGAAACCAATCGAGATTTGCGCCGGACATGGTGCCTTCGCGGTCGACGTCGGTGCAGAGGAAGGCGCTGCAAAAGGGTTCGAGTTGGGACATGACGTCTTCAGGACCGAGTACGAGAAGGCGGCGCCACCCGTTGATGGTGATGCGACCTTTTGCAGTGTCCAGGGCAATGACGATTCGATGCGGGTTTATTTTGTTTGTGAGATTGTGGAGGAAACGCGAATTGATCTTTCCTTCCCGAAAAACGGCGCTGCCAATGATGATTTGGTCGGCGCCCCACTTGGCGATTTCATGGGCGCGAGAGAGGGTTCGAATGCCGCCACCAACGCGAACTTTCAGTTTGTAGCGCTTGCGAGCGTGGAGGCAGAGTTTACGGGCGAGCGCGTTGTTGTCGCCCGTGCCGATCGCGGCGTCGAGGTCGATGAGATGCAGCCAGGGATAGGATCTGAATTTTTCGAGGAGGCCGAAGACATCGACGACGGCGAGTTCACGCTTGCGGCCGTGGACGAGTTGGACGGCTTGGCCGCTTTGCAGATCAATGCAGGGAATCAGCATTGGGCGAGCGCCTGGCTGGAGCTGAGCGCACGGCCGACAGCAAGCCGACGAGCGAGGGCACGAGGAATCGTGCCCCTACAAGCCTCGGTTGAGAGCAGGGCGATCAGCACGGGAGGCGGACCTCGATGTTGCGAGCTGCGAGAAAGTGTTTCAATTCGCGAATGGATTGCACGCTGTCGTGGAAGATGGAGGCGGCCAGCGCGGCGTCGGCTGCACCTTCGGAAAAGATTTCCGCGAAATGCACGGGTAGTTTTGCGCCGCCGGAAGCGATGACGGGAACGGAAACCGCGCGCGAAATGGCCGCCGTGAGAGGTGTGTCGAAGCCGAGTTGGGTGCCGTCGCGATCGACGGAAGTGAGAAGGATTTCACCGGCGCCGAGTGCGACGCCCTGCTGTGCCCAAGCGAGGGCGTCGCGATCGGCAGAGTCGCAGCCGCCACGGACGGTGACGTCCCAATGATCGTTGAGGCGCTTTGCATCGATGGCGAGAACGACGGCTTGCGCGCCGAATTTGCGTGAGAGTTCGGAGATGAGGTCAGGGCGCTCGACGGCGGCAGTATTGACGGTGACCTTGTCGGCGCCGGCGAGGATGACGGCGCGCGCATCTTCGAGGGAGCGGATGCCGCCGCCAGCGGTGAGAGGAATCGAGAGTTCGGCGGCGACGCGGCGAATAGTTTCGAGAAACGTGGGACGGCGGTCGCGCGAGGCGGCGATATCGAGGACGACGAGTTCGTCGGCTCCTTCCGCGTTGTAGCGGGCCGCTAGAGCGACGGGATCGCCGGCATCGCGGAGGCCGACAAAGTTGACGCCTTTGACGACGCGAGAGCCGTCGGTGTCGAGACAGGGAATGATGCGGTGGGCCAGGCTCATGCGGCTAGCCTCAAGAAGTTTTGGAGAAGGAGCGCACCGGCGTCGCCGCTTTTCTCTGGGTGGAATTGGACGGCAAAGAGATTTTGTTTTTCTATTACGGCGGCGAAGTCGGCGCCGTAGTTGCAGTGAGCTACGGCGTCTCCGTTGGCGTTGTTGGCGGCGAAGGAGTGGGCGAAATAAAAATACGCTTTAGCAGTGATTCCTTCCAGAAGACGGGAGGGGCGAGAGTGCTTGAGCTGGTTCCATCCCATGTGGGGGAGCTTGACGGTGGGGGGAAGGGAACGAACGGAACCGGGCAGAAGATGCAGACCACAAAGTTCGGGGGCCTCCTCGCTGGTTTCGTAAAGCGCCTGCAGGCCGAGGCAAATGCCGAGGAAAGGAACGCCGCGATGGAGGGCGTCGACCAGGGCGGAGCGAAGATTTTGTTTGTCGAGGGCACGGATTAAGGCGGAGTAGTGGCCGACGCCGGGGAGAATGATGGCTTCGGCGTTGGTGATGCTTTCTGGCGAGTTGGAGCGCTCCGGATTTGCACCCAGGCGGCGCAGGGCGCGTTCGACGCTGGTGACGTTGCCTGCGCCGTAGTCGAGAAGATTGATCTTCATAGCAGCCCTTTCGTACTGGGAAGAACGCTGAGAAGGCGCTTATCGCGCGAGCCGGCAAAACGAAGGGCGCGGGCGAAAGCTTTGAACATGGCTTCGACTTGATGATGAGAGGAGCGGCCGTAGAGCACGCGCAAATGGACGTTGGCGCGGGCGGCTTGCGCGAAGCCATGGAAAAAATCCTCGGCGAGCTCGGTTTGGAAATCGCCGACGCGCTTTGCGGAAATTTTGGCCTGGACGACGCAATAGGGGCGACCGCCAAGGTCGACGGCGGCGGCGGCGAGGGTTTCGTCCATGGGCATGAGGAAATATCCGGCGCGCAGGATTCCGCGTTTCGAACCGAGGGCCCTCAGCACGGCTTCACCGAGAGCGATTCCGACGTCTTCCACGGTGTGGTGCTGATCGACGTCCAGATCACCTTTGGCGGCAATTTCCAAATCGAAAGCACCATGGCGGGCGACTAAATCGAGCATGTGGTCGAAAAAGCGAATGCCTGTGGAGATGCGAGATTTTCCGCGTCCGTCGAGATTCAGCTTCAGACGGATGTCCGTTTCGTTTGTCTTGCGGTGAATAGCGGCGGATCGTGGCATGGAATGCGTGGTTCAGCCTTTCTGAATCGCTTTGAGGAGCTGGCGCATTTCTTTTTCGGTGCCGATAGTGATGCGGACGAAGCCAGGACCCATGTCGCGGCTGCGATCGCGGAGGAGGATGCCCTTGCGTTCGAGTTTTGCGAAGAGAGCGGGACCTGTGGAGCCGAAATTAGCGAGAAGAAAATTTCCGGCGCTGGGAAAAGTGGTGATGCCGATTTTCTGGAGTTCGGTTGCGAACCAGGAGCGGAGACGTTTTACAGTGCTCACGTAACCGCGCATAGTGCGAGTGTCCGCAACGGCGGCTTCGGCGGCGACGAGAGCGGCGAGATTGACAGGGAAGGGAGGCATGGCGCGGCGGAGAAGGGCGACGGAGCCGGCCTGCGCGAGGACCGCGCCGAGGCGAAGGCTGGCGAGCGCGGCGGTTTTTGAGAAGGTGCGGGCGACAAAGAGATGCGGATATTTGCGGAGCCAGGGGATTGCGGTGGCGCCGGCGAATTCGGCGTAGGCTTCGTCGAGAATGACGACGGTATGAGTGGCCGCAGAGATGATTTTTTTCAGCGCGGCAGGTGCGACGAGTGTGCCGGTGGGATTGTTGGGGTTGGCGAGAAAAAAGAGGCGGGGTTTTTTCCGCAGGGCGATGAGAACGCGGTCGAGAGGAAACTCGAACTGCGGACCGTAGCGGAGGGCTTCGATGCGTGCTCCGGCAATTTCGCCCCAGTAGCGGTACATGGGGAAAGTGGGCTCGCAGATGAGGACGGTGGTGCCGGGGTCAACGAAGGTGTCGAAGAAGACGCGGAGAGCGTCGTCACCCCCGTTGGTAAGAAGAAGTTCGCTGGGGCGGACTCCGAAATAGCGCGCGAGACGCCGGGTAGGGTTTTCGTATTCGGGATACATCGCGAATTGTTCTGGCGTGATTTTCGTCAGAGCGCGGAGAACGGCAGGTGAGCAACCCGCGGTGTTTTCGTTGAAATCGAGGCGAATTTTGCCGAGGCGACCTTCGGCGGGAGATTCGTAGGTTCGGCGGTCGAGAATTGCCTGGCGAATGGGGAGTTGCGGTTTCATCGGCGAACCCCGGGAATTCTTTTCATACGGATCTTGATGGCGTTGGCGTGAGCGAGCAAGCCTTCGGCGCGGGCCAATGTTATCGCATCGGTTGCGAGATGCTCGAAGCCCGCGCGCATGAAAGTTTGCACGCTCATGCATTTGACGAAGTCGGTGGTGGAGAGCCCGCCGCGCGTGCGTGCCCAGCCGCCTGTTGGCAGGACGTGATTGCTGCCGGAGATGTAGTCGCCGAGGGGCTGCGCGCCCAGGAAACCGAGAAAAACAGTGCCTGCGGCGGAAATATTTTTCAGGGTGAGGTCTTCCGAGAAGGGAAGGCTGAGATGCTCGGGCGCGAAACGGCTGGTGAACTCGCAGGCGGCGGCGAGAGAGGGAGCGAGGAGAATGGCGCCGGTGTGGCGCGTGGAAAAATGAGCGGGATTGTCGGAGGGAAGCTTCACGAGTTGCTTTTCGACTTCGGCTTGGACGGCGCGAGCAAGTTTCTGTGAGGGAGTGACGAGAAAACTGGCGGCATCGGGCGCGTGTTCGGCCTGGGCGAGAAGATCGGCGGCGATGAATCTGGGTTTGCCGGATGTAGCGAGGACGAAAGCTTCGGTGGGACCGGCGGGGAGATCGATGGTGCAATCGCTCGAGACAAGCTGCTTGGCGGCGGTGACGAAACGGTTGCCCGGGCCGAAGAGTTTGTCGACGTGAGGGATGCTTTTGGTGCCGTAGGCGAGGGCGGCGATGGCTTGCGCGCCGCCGATGCGGGCGATTTCTTCGACGCCGAGGAGGCTGGCTGCCGCCAGGAGTTCGGCGCTGGGCTTGGGGCAGACGACGGTGATGCGCGGAACGCCTGCAACTTGTGCGGGGATGACGGTCATCAGGAGCGTGGAGACGAGAGCGAAACGGCCGCCGGGAATGTAACAGCCGATGGAGTCGATGGGGCGGACGAGTTGGGAGACGGTGAAGCCCGGGTCGACGCCGATAATCCACTCCTGGGGGAGTTGTTTTTCGGCGACGCGGCGGACGTTAGCCGCGGCATGACGAATGGCGCGGAGGAATTCGGGACTGACTTGTTTGCGGGCTGCGACGATTTCGCGTTTGGAAATCCAGAGGCTGGTGCGGCGAAGATCGATGGCATCGAATTTTTTAGTGTAGGCGAAGAGGGCAGCGTCGCCGCGTTTACGGACATCGTTGATGATGGCGGCGACGACGCGCTCGGCTTCCAGGTCTCGCTCGCGGCGCGCCCGGAGCAGATTTTTTTCTACGGCGGACGTGAGTTTCAGTATGCGCATCAGAGCACGATCTTGTTCAGGGGATACTCGACGATGCCCTGAGCCTTGGCGGCTTTTAATTTCGGCAAGATCTGGCGAACCACGGCTTCTTCGATGATGGTGTTCACGGCGACCCAATCGGGGTCGCTGAGAGCCGAGATGGTGGGGTTCTTAAGAGCCGGCAATACAGCGAGAACGGCGCTCAGATCGTCGCGGTGAACGTTGAGGAGCAAACCGACCTTGCTGGCGGCGGCGATCGCGCCTTGCAGCATGAGGATTAGGTTTTCCGCTTTCTCTCGTTTCCACGGTTCGGCGGCGGCTTTGCGATTCATGATGAAAACGGTAGCGGATTCCAGAACGGTTTCCACGATGCGAAGCCGATGCGCGCGGAGAGACGAGCCGGTTTCCGTGACTTCCACGATGGCGTCGGCAAGCTGGGGGACTTTGACTTCGGTTGCGCCCCAGGAAAACTCGACGCGAGCCTTGACGCCGTGGCGGGCGAGATATTTCTCCGTGATTTGGACGACTTCCGTGGCGATGGTTTTGCCTTCGAGGTCGCGGACTTCGCGCATTGACGAGTCCTCGGGAACGGCGAGAACCCAGCGAACACGAGCGAGGCGTTGCTTGGCGTAGACGAGTTCAGAAAGTTCGTCAACGGCAGCGCCGGTTTCGACGACCCAGTCGTGCCCGGTGATTCCCGCGTCGAGAGCACCAGTTTCGACGTAGCGGGCCATTTCCTGCGCGCGGACCATTAGGCATTCGATTTCAGGATCATCGATGGTGGGAACATAACTGCGCGAGCTGAGCGTAATTTTCCAGCCTGCGCGAGCGAAAAGCTCGAGCGTAGCGTCCTGCAAGCTGCCTTTGGGGATGCCGAGTTTTAGGCGGCTCATGCCAATTTCTCCCGGCCATAGACAGTTTCTGGAGCGAAGGTGCGGTCCTCAGTGATTTTGCTGGTGCCATCGGGTTCCAGCTTGCGGAAGAAGCAACTGCGATAGCCTTCGTGGCAGACGCCGGGGCCGATGGCTTCGACGCTGATAAGAAGGGCGTCGGCATCGCAATCGACGCGGAGTTCGCGCACTTTGAGGATGTGTCCGCTGGATTCGCCTTTTTTCCATAACTTGTTGCGCGAGCGGCTGAAGAAGACGACTTCGCCGGAGCTTTGGGTTTCCACGAGCGAGGCGGAGTTCATGAAGCCGAGCATGAGGACGTCGCCAGAGCGGTGGTCCTGGATAATAGCGGGGACGAGCCCGCCTAGCTTGTCGAAGTCGAAATTCACGTTGCTTCCTCCCGAACCAAAATTGCCGGAAAACAAAAAACCCGCTGGGGCTTACTGCGCCAGCGGGCCGATGAGTGCTATGTGTAGCGAAACTCTATGCACACCTCATCGGGCGCGGCGTGTGGCCGTGATGAGGATGGTGGAGATGCGCCCGAGAGTTCATAGTACGAAAATAAAGAAAATCGTTGTCTGTGTCAACCGCGGTTTTCCAATGAAGAGTCCGGCGCCTAGTTGGAAGTACGGGAGGGGATCTTCAACTTCGGCTTCCTGGACTTGCTGGCCCGCCTGCATTGTAGTTCATGCTCATTTTAAGATGAACAGCCACGCCAGTTTTGCCGTTCTCCAGCTTTTCCACGCGAACGACTTGCGCGACATACTCGCAGTTCATGGGATCGTGCGGTGAAGAGTAAGGGAAAGTGACGAAGACACGCATACCGGGATAATAGGAGTGAAGGCGTGAGGCGAAATAGATGCCGGTTTTCGAGGCATTTACGCTGATGGGCAAGTCTTCGAAATGGTCGTCGCGCGGCTCGGACGGGCGAACGCGGACGGGGCGGGCAATTCTCGCCCGGCGGCTGAGGCGCTTGTCTGAGACTGGCTTTTCGAGCTTTTCTGACATGGCTGCTTTCAAGTTAGAATCCTAGTGTAGCGAGACTCACGGAGGGTTGGGGCGAATCGTCGACCCGGTGAGGCGAATCTGATGGCTATATGATGCAAGGCGAACGCCAAATTCGAAGAAGGATAGGGGAAGGCAATGGAAGGGAAAATCCGCAAGGACGAAGCCGCTTGGAAGAAACAACTCACGTCGAATCAATACTATGTGACCCGACAGAAGGGAACGGAACCGCCTTTCACGGGAGAGTATGAGGACACGGACACGCCGGGGGTCTACAAGTGTGTGTGTTGCGGACAGGGCTTGTTTCGTTCTGATACAAAATACCACTCTGGCTCCGGGTGGCCGAGTTTCTACGCCCCGGCGACCGAGGAGGCCGTGGAGACGGAAACGGATGCCAGCCATGGCATGGCCAGGACGGAAGTGAAGTGCAGCCGGTGTGACGCCCACCTGGGGCATGTCTTCGAGGATGGTCCCAAGCCGACGGGATTGCGATACTGCATCAACTCGGCAGCCTTAGAAATGGACGAAGACTAAAAAGCGCCCCGGCAGGGCCGGAGCGCTTCCTAATTCCTTGTAGTTTCAGGAGAATTTCAGAGATTAGGCCGCTGGACAGGTGCAAGCCACGAGATCTGCGACGGGATCGCTGTCGCGTTCCCACACACCTATCAGCATTACCTTCGTTCCCGAAGGATATTTGAAAACGTAATAAATGCTCGAAGACCCTTCGATTTCAAAAAAGCCGGGCCGGCGCGGATCTGGCCGCGACGGAGCACCGGAATGAAGCAGCAAGCGCAGTTCAGCAATCTGCTCCTGCGAATGATTTCGCAGGTCTTCCACGAGGGGCGGGTGTTTAGCAATTGTCATCATGATGTTCGATCTCCGCCACATTCAGCTTATCGTTACCCTCACCAGTAAAGACGAAAAAAGCCGAGAAAAGTTTCATGGGCAGCAACATCTTTTTCGGAAAGTTTGGCGGCGACCAGGGCCGAAAGCATTGGAAACGGGGCAAATATTGCCGATTTTGCGCAAATAAGGAGGTTGTAAGGCTGGTCCAATTTGGTACTGAGACTGAACTTAAGGAACGCGGGTGATACGTCGGTAGAGGTTCAGCGCTGGCCGCAAATCGAAACGGAACGGGTTTAGTGTTGCACGAAGTTACGAAAAACATTGTAATGGATGTGCCGTTACTATCGGCAGGGGTACTTGCGCGAGTGGCGCTTCCCTGCGATAGTGGTTCGAGTGACCACCAAACAAAATAGGGATGGCCTCTGTGACAAAAACTGCGACGAAAAAGTCCCCGATGAGAGAAAAAACGAACTTTAACAAAGACAAACGACGCAAACATCATCACTTCCTCGTCACCGTCTTTTACGCCGACGGCGAGAAGTTCGGCCGTGTCTACACCGACAAAGATAAGGCGGATCGCTTCGCCGACCGGCAGAAGCGCTCGCCGGTGGTCAAGTCCGCCCGAGTAACGATGGTGTCTTGAGGCAGGCAGACCAGGCATCGAGTCGTTGGCAAAGGACACGTCAGGGAAGGCTTGTTCCTGCTAGTGTGGGCGTGTTATAAAAAGGACTGCTGTTTAGCGGCCTTAGTATAGTGGTAGTACGGAACCTTGCCAAGGTTCAGGTGTCGGTTCGATTCCGATAGGCCGCTCCATTAAATCAGGCACTTACACGCTCCTGAAGTGCCTCCCTCCAATATAGATATTCAAGCTTTGCCCATGGTAGGCGCTTCTGGCAAGGGTCACGGATCGAGCCCCTTGCAATGGGAATGTTTGACAGCCCGGCTCGCAGGTAAAGCAATTGGGAATTTACTCTGATGGCGTTTCGGGGGAACTCCGTAGAGGGGTTCGAGGTTGTGGTGCAGATTGGGAATATATCGTTTTACGATATATTTAGGAACCAGGCCGCTCGCGTGGCACGGACAGGTGCATGCACTATTTCAGTTTTGCTCGTCTTTTGAGAACTGCGAGGCCAGCCTTATGATGGAACTGCGTTTAAGGCTAACCTCATGGCTCTAGACAAGAAAACCGGCACGCCGTGGAACGGATTTCGGCGGGTAGTTATCGAGAACTTGCAGCCGCAAATCGATGCGGGCATTTTCTCGATCAAGCGCACGATTGGAGAGAAAGTTGAGGTCACCGCCGATATTCACGCGGACGGCCACGAAATGTTGAGCGCCCGAGTGTTATATCGTTCGGTGAGTGAGGGAGCTTGGAACAGTGTCCCCATGACTCTTCTGGAGAACGATCGCTGGGGCGGAGAGTTTCGAATCGCAAGGCAACAGTCCTACCAGTATACGATCCAGGCGTGGCCTGACGGTTTCAAGACGTGGGTACACAACCTGAAGATAAGGAGGGAAGCGGCTCAGGATCTTTCGATCGACTTCTTGATTGGGGCTGAGATGCTATCGGGTGCCGCTTCCAAGGCTTCTGGACAGGATGCCGCCGATCTGCGCGAGGCGGCAAACGATCTGAAGCAATTTCACAAAACTCAGCCGCAAAAGGCCGTTGAGATTGCCGAGACTCAAGAACTTCTCGAGTTGATGACGAGGCATGCCGATCTGAGCGCAGCTACGCTCTATGAGAAGGAATTGCGCGTGGACGTAGATCGCGAACGCGCAAGGTTCAGTGCGTGGTACGAAATGTTCCCCCGCTCATGTGCTAGCGATCCCGGGAAGCATGGCACTTTTCAGGATTGTATCCGGCGGCTTGACTACGTCGCGGCGATGGGTTTTGACGTTTTGTATCTGCCACCGATCCACCCGATCGGAGAATCTGGCCGCAAAGGGAAGAACAACTCGAACACCTGCGGCGCGGGGGACGTTGGGAGTCCATGGGCGATTGGCTCGAGGCTTGGCGGGCACAAGGCTATCCACCCGCTGCTGGGAACGTTGGACGATTTCCGACAGTTACTTTCCGAGGCCAGAAAGCGCGGTATCGAAATCGCGCTAGATTTAGCGTTGCAGTGTTCACCAGACCATCCATACGTGCGGGAACACCGGGAGTGGTTCCGGACTCTCCCCGACGGATCAGTGCAATATGCGGAAAATCCGCCGAAGAAGTATCAGGACATCTTTCCACTCGATTTTGATGGCGAACATTCACAGGAATTGAGCGAGGAACTGAAGAGCGTAGTGCTCCATTGGGTTGAGCAAGGAGTGCGGATTTTTCGCGTAGACAACCCGCATACCAAACCCTATGCATTTTGGGAGTGGCTGATTTCTGAAGTACGGACTCAGCATCCCGATGTGCTGTTTCTTGCGGAAGCATTCACTCGTCCGAAAGTAATGTACCAACTTGCGAAACTGGGTTTCACGCAGTCCTATACGTACTTTGCCTGGCGAAACACCAAATGGGATTTGACTCAATATTTCACGGAGTTGACCCAAACAGACGTGAAGGAGTTTTTCCGCCCGAATCTGTGGCCAAATACGCCGGATATCCTCACCGAATATCTTCAGGGCGATGGACGGCCCGCGTTCATTGTACGGTTGGTCCTAGCGGCGACGCTGGGAGCGAGCTATGGAATTTATGGGCCGGCGTTTGAGCTTTTTGAAGGGCGCGCGCTGCGGCCGGGCAGCGAGGAGTATCTCGATTCGGAGAAGTATCAGATCCGCGACTGGGGAATTGATCGTCCCGACAGCCTCAAGAATCTGATCGCGCACATCAATCGCATCCGGAGAGAAAATCTGGCATTGCAGAGCGACCGCAGTCTGCGATTTCATAAAGTAGATAACGAGCAAATCATCGCCTACAGCAAGGCAACGGAAGACCTCGGAAACGTCATTCTGGTGATCGTCAACCTCGATTCGCACTACAAACAATCCGGCTGGGTTGAGTTGCCGCTCGATCTTTTCCGGCTAGAGTCGCATCAAGAATACCAGGTGCAAGATTTGGTGACCGGGAACCGGTATCTGTGGCAGGGGCCTTGCAATTACGTGGAACTCGATCCGGAAGAAATGCCAGCTCATGTGTTTCGTGTGCAAAGGCGCGTGCGAAGCGAGCAGGACTTCGACTATTTTGGATAGACGGAGCCATTTGGCTGGAGGACAAGAATTTTGAGCATTACATCGCAAGCCGATTGGTACAAAGACTCGATCATTTACCAGTTGCACGTCCGCACGTTTTACGACAGCAACGGAGATGGCATTGGTGATTTTCGAGGGCTTCAACAAAGGCTCGACTACCTGAAAGACTTGGGTGTAAACACAATTTGGCTTCTGCCTTTCTATCCATCGCCGCTGCGGGACGACGGCTACGATATCGCGGATTATTGCTCGGTTCACAATAGCTATGGCGTGCTGGAAGACTTCAAATCGTGTCTTGCTGCGGCGCACGAGAGAGGCATCCGCGTCATCATCGAGCTGGTGCTCAATCACACCTCGGACCAGCATCCCTGGTTTCAGGAAGCACGCAGCTCCCGGGACAATCCGAAAAGAGACTGGTACGTCTGGAGCGATACGGACGACCGCTACCGGGATGCGCGTATCATTTTTCTGGACACGGAGCTTTCGAACTGGGCTTGGGATCCGATTTCCAAGTCCTACTACTGGCACAGATTTTTCAGCCACCAGCCTGATCTGAATTTTGACAATCCCGGAGTTCGCGAAGCGATTTGGCAGGTCATGAAATTTTGGCTCGAGGCCGGTGTGGATGGGTTCCGGCTGGATGCGGTGCCCTACCTCGTCGAGCGGGAAGGAACTTCATGCGAGAACCTTCCGGAAACTCATGAAATCCTTCGCGACCTGCGACGACGTTTGGACCAAGTGTTTCCAGGGAAGATGCTGCTTGCGGAAGCAAACCAGTGGCCCGCCGACGTATGCGCTTACTTTGGGCAGGGCGACGAATTCCACATGGCTTTTCATTTTCCGTTGATGCCCAGAATGTTTATGGCGCTCAAGCTCGAGGACCGCAAACCGATCATCGAGATCCTGCAACGAACGCCGCAGATACCGGACACTTGCCAGTGGTGTATTTTCCTCAGAAACCACGACGAATTGACGCTCGAGATGGTAACGGACGTCGAGCGCGATTATATGTATGACGAATACGCACGAGACAAGGCGGCGCGCATCAATATGGGCATTCGACGGAGACTCGCGCCCCTAATGGACAATGATCGAAGACGAATCGAACTTCTCAACGGTTTGCTTATGTCTCTCCCAGGAACCCCGATCGTCTATTACGGCGATGAAATCGGAATGGGAGACAACGTTTACCTAGGAGATCGCAATGGCGTACGAACACCCATGCAATGGAACGGGCACTGGAACGGCGGGTTCTCGACTGCGGATCCCGAGCAGCTGTATTCTCCACTGATCTCCAACCCCCTTTACGGGTACCAAGCTATCAATGTGGACTCGCAGCTCCGTTCCGAACATTCTTTGCTCTCCTGGATGCGGAAAATGATTCAGGTTCGCAAATCGAGCACCGTTTTCAGCCGGGGAACCATCGAATTCCTGCAGCCAACAAACCATCGAGCCCTGGCGTACGTCCGGGAATTTGGCAAAGAGCGGGTCCTCGTCGTGAACAATCTCGCGAACACAGCACAGGCCGTAGAGCTTGATCTGCGGAAGTACAAGGGCAGCATCCCCATCGAGATGTCCGGCAAGACGATTTTTCCCCGGATCGGTGATCTGCCTTATTTGTTGACGATGGGGCCGTACCAGTTTTATTGGTTCCGTCTAAGAAGAATTTGAAACAGAGCGGCACGAGTCGAAGAGTTTGACAGCCCTGAGCGTGTGCGGCATAGAAGAGAACAGGAATCCCAGTGAGTGAAGAGAGCTTTCTCTCCGATGATTTTCTCAGGCAGCTGATCAGCGTGGGAGACGTGGATTTGCTCGTGGGCATTTCCTCGCACAACGGCCAAGGCAAAGTCGGACAGTTTGTCCCTGCGGTGGAAGAGGGGCTGCTTCGGAACTTCAGAAGGGAGCGAATCGCACTCGTCCATGTGGACGCGGGTTCCAAGAACGAAACCGAGGGGCCGGTCCTGACGGAAAGCGCGATGGGGAAGCAGGGCGGAATCGAGTCGCTACGCACGCTGCGTTGGATCACTACAAATAGCGAAACTGCGGCCTCCCCGGACAGTATTCTCCGCACTATGCTGACAGCCGCTGATCTTCTGCACGCCAAGGCGTGCGCGGTGATCGCTCCGTCGGCTGAAGGTGCAATTCCCGCCCGCGTGGAATCGCTTCTCCTGCCCATTTACCGAGAGAACTACGATTTTGTCGCGCCGCTTTATGCGCGTCAGAAATACGATGCCCTATTGACACGAAATCTTCTGTATCCGATCTGCCGCACCTTGTATGGCAAGCCGCTGCGGGAACTGCGAGCGGCCGAATTTGGGTTTTCAGGTCGTTTGGCGACGCATTGTCTTGCACGGGGCGAATGGCAGAATGACGGTTGGCGTGGCGGCGCGGAAATGTGGATGGCCATCACAGCCATCTCAAATTCCTTCCGCTGCGCCCAGACGTATTTGGGAGAGAAATCGCGAGCGGCGTCTAACGCGGGAGTCGTGGAGGCGATCCGCCGCACCGTGGGCGGACTCTTTTGGTGCTTGGAGTCCACTGAATCCTTTTGGCTCAGAGGAGCGGCTGCTGAACCCCTGCACACGGTTGGCCCGGAGCATCAGCTTACGAACAAAGCGCTCCGGGTGGAGCGGAAAAAGCTTTTCCAGCTTTACCGAAGCGGCGTCGCAGACCTTTCGCAGATCCTGGCGACCATACTTGATGCGGATACGCGCGCGGAACTGGTTCGTTTGGCTGCTCTCGAAGAGAGCGCGTTCCGATTGAGCAATTCGCTTTGGGTGCGGATGATTTATGAGTTCGCCGCTGCGTATCACCATTCGGTGATCAATCGCGACCATCTGGTCCAGGCATTTGTCCCCATCTATCGCGGCAGGGTGTGCTCTTTTTTGGCGGAGCACCGCTCTGCGGATTCCGACGAGATGGAAGCTGATCTGGAGAATATTTGCCGGGAGTTCGAAAACCAGAAAGACTTTTTCTTAGAACGATGGAAGATGAAAGGACAAGGTGCGTCATGAAAGACATGATCGTGCACGCATTCCAGCAGGCCCACGAAAACTTCACTCGGATGCTTGCCGAGTTTCTGCCGCGGTTCCTGGTCATGCTCATTATTATCGCGATCGGAGCTTTGGTGGCCTACACGCTGAAGTATGTTGTCCGGGCAATCCTGCGGATTGCGAAAGTCGACAAAGTATCCGATCAGGCGGGCGCCTCACGGCTGCTCCGCAAGGCCGACCTCCCCACCATGACCGAATTGATGAGCCGCGCGATTTTCTGGGTCGTCTGGCTCGGTTTTATCATGATCGGCGTCAGCGTGCTCGGAATCGTAAGTCTCCAGCAACAGATCACCAGCCTCATAGGACTTTTGCCGCAGATTTTTGTTGCCTTCCTGATTCTCTTCGTTGGAATGCTTGCCGCGAACTTTTTCTCCCGCGCGGCCTTGCTCGCGGGTGTAAACGCAGGGCTACCTTCGCCAAAAGTGTTCAGCGAAACGATCCGGTTCGTGATCGCTCTTTTCATTATTTCCATGGCTCTCGAGCAGATCGGCCTTGGCAAGGAAACCATCCTGGTTGCGTTTTCGCTGGTCTTCGGCGCATTGATGATGGGACTTGCAATCGCCTTCGGTCTAGGCGGCCGTCATTTGGCTCGGAGAATTTTAGAAAAGCACTTCGTTCATAACGAAAAAGGAAGCGAGGATGAGTTGTCCCCGCTTTAGACCCAGCGGAGAGAATCGTGGCAGGCTAACAAATGCTTTAGCGAGGAGGAAAATATGGGGTCCCCGGCTCTGCAATTCGATGCTGGGTTCGTAATGAAACTTCGCGACGCAGTAGCCGCGCAATTGCCCGCACTCTTGCCAGAGCAGCGTTGGTTTGGGGCCAAGGCAAGGCAGATACATTCGGTGTCTTTGGCGGACTACATTGTCATCCCACTTCTCCAAGCGGACTCTTTAATCACGCTTATCCGGGTCGAGTACACCGACGGTGGTGGAGAGACCTACGTACTGCCGCTGCTGAAAACCGAGCAAGATTCGGCTTCCGCAGAACTCTCTCCCGTCATGCTCCGAATTCCAACTTCCAATTCCTCCTCAGAAGTTCTTCTCGTGGATGCTCTTAACGACCGCGGCTTTCTTTCCGTGATCCTTAACGCCATCCGGGGAGCAGTGTCGTATGCGGGTTTGCAGGGAGAGATCAACGCCCGGCCCGCGGCCAGGCTCCAGAAAATTTATCCAAACTCCGCTGCAACCCTGCGGCCTCGTCGGTTGAAGGCGGAGCAAAGCAACACCTCGATTGCCTATGACGACCGGCTGATCTTGAAGTTCTTTCGGCGTATCGAGGAAGGCGTCAATCCCGATTTGGAAATCAGCCGCTTTCTCACGGAGGTTGCTCACTTCGCAAACACGCCCGCTCTCTGCGGTTCCCTCGAATATCGCACGCGCGACGGTAAGAACGTTGCGCTTGGAATCCTGCAGGAGTTTGTGCCCAATCGCGGCGATGCCTGGCAATTTACGACGGAGGCGCTCACGGATTTGCTGGTGCGGTCCGTTGTTTCCGTTGGAGAAGATATTCCCTCCGCTGAAAAGGGGGGTTCAACGCCCGCTCTTGTTGGAGATGCCGCCGCGCGAGAACCTGCGGATCAGCTGTCAAAACAAGTCGAGTTTGTTGAACTTCTAGGCAGACGTACCGCGGAGTTTCACCTTGCGCTTGATTCTTCGCCTACGGACCCTGCTTTCGCGTGTGAGCCGTTTACGCCCGAAATTCGGGAAGAGCTGGAATCGTCGCTGCACGACCTCGCGGTTCGTAATTTTGATTTGCTTCGCAAGCGGTCCGAACAACTGCCTCAGCCGCTGCGCGAATCGGCAGCAAAAGTGCTTGAACTCGAGCACGATGTCCTTTTGGCATTTCATGCTGGTCTAGAAAACGATATCCGGTCCGTACGTATTCGGATTCACGGGGACTACCATCTGGGACAAGTGCTGTTTACCGGTTCGGATTTTTTCATCATTGATTTTGAAGGCGAGCCTGCGCGACCTGTGAGCGAGCGCAGGGCGAAGCGCTCTCCCCTGCAGGACGTGGCTGGTATGCTGCGGTCATTCCATTATGCCGCGCGCTCCGCACTGTTATCCGCGCAGGAGAAGCTGGGGACATCCATCAGTCTCGATGCCAAACCAAGACTTCTCGCCAAGAGATGGCAAACCCTGGCGACGCGCCATTTCCTGCAAAGTTACCGAAAAGCCGCAGCCGGCGCACCCTTTCTGCCCGTTGATCCTAACGAGTTCGATGGACTGCTGCGAGTTCATTTGTTAGAGAAAGCGATCTATGAGCTCGGCTACGAATTGAACAATCGTCCGGACTGGCTCGCGATTCCACTAGAGGGAATAGAAAGGCTCCTTGTCAAGAACACGATGGAATCGGAAACGCCGCGGGAATGACTAGAGCGGGATGAAGGATTCATTCTGGACGGAATGATTCCACACTCGAGGAGGCCATTGTCCCGTGAGCTTTGAACCAAGTCCTAAATTGGGCGCAACCTATGGGAGGGATAGAGTCTGTGAATTTCTTGTTTGGGCTCCGCGGGCGGAGCATCGCCTGCGCAGCGGCGAGCTCGAGTGATGCGAAAACTTGCTTGGCTGCTAATCACTCATGATTGGCTAACCGTGCTCGGGAGGCGCCGGGGGATTGCGCCATCGAAAGTAGAATGGAACGCCTCCCAAGATTACTAACAAGCCCAGCGAAGAGCGCACGGGACGGATCATCCACAAGTTCGCAGTAAGCGCAATCGCGGCGGCTAAGAAAATCAACGGCGTCCAGGGATAGCCCCAGGCGCGGTATGGCCGCGAGAGATTCGGCTCCTTTTTCCGCAGACGCACCAAGGCAATCGCCGTTAACGAAAAGAAAATCCAGACGGCGAAAACGAAAAGCGAATAGAGCTCCTCGTAAGTTCCGCTAAGTGCGAGTAGCCCGGCCACGGAGCCGAGAAAAATCAACGAGCCGCTGGGCGTCCGAAACGAAGGGTGAATGCGCTTGGCGAATTGGAAGAACAGTCCGTCGCGGGCCATGGCGTATGGAATACGGGCCCCCGTCAAGACCACTACGTGGAGCGCACCGAGCGCGGAAACGGCCATGGCCACCGTAAGCCACCTGGCTCCGCGAGAACCCGCAAACGTCTGCACAACATCCGACGCGACGTGCTGCGATTGTGCCAGAGTCGCGAACGGCAAAGCATGAAAGTAAACCAAATTGGCCAGCAGGTACAGGCCGCCAACCGTGAGCAGTCCCAAGATGATGGCCCGAGGAATATTCTTTCCTGGGTGCTGAATTTCTTCGCCCACGTCACCAAGGTCGTTGAAGCCGTTGTACGCCCACATCGCAGGAACTAGGGCGGTCAGCACGGCGCCAACTGTTCCCCAGCCAAGTGAAGGCACAACCGTCGCAATTGAGGCTGCGTGTCCCTTTCCGAATAGCACGCCGGCTGCGACGATTACGAGGATCGCTCCGATCTTTAGAGATGTCAGCAAGACCTGGATGCCGCCGCCCAGCCGTACGCTCAAATAATTGACTGCAGTGACGGCTACAACCACGAGCGCCGCCAGCGGCTGAGCCGCGGTGAAGCTGAAGACGTATCCTCCGATGTGGCTCGTAAACAATGGAGTGGCCACAACTGGAAATAGGAATCCGAGGAACCGCAGGAATCCCGCTGCCAGCGTCGCCATTGCCACGGGCCGCTCGAGAAACGAACTCATCCAGCCGAATAGAAATCCCCAGAGGGGACTGAGGCCGCGCGTCAGGTAGACGTAGGGGCCGCCTGCCTTTGGAAATGCCGCGCCCAGCTCGGCATAGCAAAACGCACCGAACAGTACGATGACTCCGCCGATGAGCCAGGCGGCAAAAACCAGGGCAGCTGATCCTACTGCGCGGGCCATATCACTAGTGACGAGAAAAATCCCCGTGCCAATCGTGTCGCCGATGACAATCGCCGTCGCTGACCACACACCAAGTCCACGAATCAAGTCAGGTGGGTCGGGACGCGCGGCGTACTCAGGATCATTCGGGCTCATGGAAGTTGAGGGAGCCTACTATCCGGCATGTATGTGGTCAACCCACAGGCTCATCTGAGAAACAATTCGCATTTTGGTGCTTATTTTCGTGGCGACGAAGAATGTGCCTACCCTGTGTCTGGAGAGCGCATTTGCGAGTTATCATCGAATCCGCAATGGCTGCGCAGAAATCCATGCTGAGCGAATTTGCCTGGGACCAGTGCCACAAAGTGACTGGCCTCGAAAGCGTGATGACTCCCGCGCTGCTCTTCTATCCAGAAATTACTTCTTCAAATATAGAACGAACGTTGGAATTGCTGGGTGGTGATCCGCAACGCTGGCGCGTCCACATCAAGACTGCCAAGCTGGGCTACACGTTGCGCATGCTTGTCGAGCGCGGCATTCGTAATTTCAAGTGCGCAACCACGCTGGAACTGCTGGTGGCCTGCGAGTGCGGGGCCACAGATGTTCTTTTGGCCTACCCATCGATCGGTGCAAACGCCCGCCGGGTGCGGGAAATTGCGGAGCAATTCCGGCAGGTGCGCATGTCCGTCTTGGCAGAAAATGAAGAACAGGTCCGGCAATGGCATGGCAGCCGGGTCGGAGTTTTTCTAGACATAAACCCCGGCATGAATCGCACAGGCATCGAGCAGAACCACGGCGGCGAAGTAGTCAAGCTGGCGCGAGCGATTGGGGCTTGCAGCTTGGAGTTTCGCGGCTTGCACTATTACGATGGCCAATACGGAGCGTTTGAAGAACCTCAGCGAACCGAGGCGGCGCATGAGGGTTATCAGCTCTTGTTGGAACTAGTGAGAGAAGTTGAGCTCAGCGGCGCCAGCGTGCCGGAAGTCATCACTGCGGGAACGGCGACGTTCCCATGCTCGCTTTCCTACCAAGGTTTTCGCAAGGCATCGTTCCTGCACCGAATTTCGCCCGGAACCATAGTCTATTGCGATGCTACGAGTCTCGCACAACTTCCCCGGGAGTACAGCTACTGGCCGGCGGTCCTGGTATTGACGCGCGTGGTCAGCCAGCCACGCCTAGGGATTATCACCTGCGACGCCGGCCACAAAGCAGTATCGGCTGATGCGGGTGTTCCCACATGCCTGGTTGTTGGACATCCGGAACTAACGCCGCTCGCGCCAAGTGAAGAGCATCTGCCCTTGGCGGTGGCGGAAGGATCCATACCTCCCCAGCTCGGGGAACTGCTTTATCTAATGCCGCGGCACGTCTGTCCCACGGTTAATAATTTCGATGACGCGCTGATGGTACGGAATGGCCGGATCGATTCGGTGGAAAAAGTTTCCGCACGCGGGCGCGAAGCTCCGTTGCTCCCCTCTCCCTAAGTTTTCCTCAGCCTCGCGGTTTCCGCGTGATATTCTCATCCCAGTCCCGTTAGAATCACCACGTTAATTTGTAGCCTTCATGAAGAAGATCATCGTCGCCGTTGGCAGCATACGCAAGCCTAAGCTCCGGTCTGTAACGGAAGCTCTGAACGCTGTTGCGCCAAAACTTGTCCCCGATGGTGACTTCGAGGTTTTAGGCGTGGAAGTGGAGAGTGGTGTAAGCTCCACGCCATCTTCGTCGGAAGAACTGATGCGTGGAGCACGCCAGCGCGCGGAAGCACTCGCGCTTCTCGCCCGGGAGACTCGCAAACCGTGGCGCTATTTTGTCGGCCTGGAAGGCGGCCTCGAGGTCTTACAGGATGACAGAAGCCGGCGCGTCTTCCTGGAGAGCTGGGCTTACGTGTCCGATGGCACCTGGGGCTTTTACGGGCGCTCCGGCGGCATCGAACTGCCGGAGGAGCTCGCCCACGAAGTTCTTGAGCGTGGGTTTGATCTATCTGATGCCATCGATCGTCATGCAGGCGCGATTGGCATTCGTGACGGGCAGGGCGCTTGGGGCGTCCTGTCAGCGGATTTGATCCGGCGGGATGAATCTTTTCGGGTTGCTGTCATCACCGCCTTCGCGCCGTTCTACAATGCGAAGATGTATGGCCGGGCATCGAACGCGGCAAGCTAAGCTTTCCGCAAGTGCAGTTACGGGAGACCAGAGTGGACATTGTTAAAGGCAATATGGGCTGGATCGAGGTCGTCGTCGGCCCGATGTTTTCCGGCAAGAGCGAAGAGCTGATCCGGCGGCTGCGCCGCGCGGAGATTGCGCGCCAGCGCGTGCAGATCTTCAAGCCTGCGATTGACGAACGCTACGCGGCCAACGAAATTGTCTCGCACTCGGGGCTAGGCATTCCTTCGGATAATGTGGCCAAAGCCTCCGAAATCATGGAGAAACTTTCGCCTCGCACGGAAGTCGTCGGCATCGACGAAGCGCAATTCCTCGGCGAAGAAATCGTCGACGTCTGCACCAAGCTCGCCAATTTGGGGAAGCGCGTAATCGTGGCCGGGCTCGACACCGACTATCGCGGCAGGCCCTTTGAACCCATGCCGCGACTCCTCGCGATCGCGGAAGAGATAACCAAGCTGCTGGCCATTTGCATGAGGTGCGGCAATCCCGCGGTGCACACCCAACGCCTAGTGGAAAGCGAAGAGCTCATCGTCGTCGGCGCCGGCGGAATGTATGAAGCGCGTTGCCGCCGCTGCTTCGAGCCGAACCCTGCGCTTGCCCAAGAGAAAAAAGACGCCGGCCCGCAGCTCATGGTTCGCAACCGCGCTGCCGGAAGTGCAGGGAGCTAGAGCTAGGCCAAGCGATCGAGTAAGTTTGACTTTTTCAATCGTCATCGCCGCTTGAGCTTGTCACCCGATTCCTGCAAACTGTCTCGACCGACATTTCGCACATTCCACTCAACGAGCACTCATGATCATTGAATCCAAGGCCCCGACACGCGTCGATTTTGCTGGAAGCACTCTCGATATCTGGCCGCTCTATCTGTTTCATCCCGGCTCGGTCACGCTGAACGCGGCAATCTCTCGTTATGCCTCTTGTGTGATTCAGACCCATGCGCCTTGGGATGAGCGCATCAAGCTCGTGTCCCGCGATATCAAGCGCGAAGAAAGTTTCGCGTCCTTTGCCGCGCTGCTGAAAACCAAGCGCTACCGCCTGCCACTTCTCGCCGAAATCGTAAAATTCTTTCAGCCACAGGGCGGCTTTACGCTCACGACCGATTCCGAAGCTCCCAACGGAGCGGGCATCGGCGGCTCGAGCGCTATGGCCGTCGCCATCTGCGCAGCGCTGGACCGTTACACGGGGGCAGGGAGGAGCAAAGTAGATTGGATTCACATCAGCCGCGATGCCGAAGCTATCGTCATCAACGTTCCCACAGGTACGCAGGATCATTACCCGCCGGCCTTTGGCGGCGCTGCGGCTATCGAGCTTCCGCCGGGCGGTGAGCACCGCGTCGAATTGCGCGTCAATCTCGACGAGCTGGAACGTCGCATCGTCGTGTGTTACACCGGCAAACCGCGCCAGCATGGCATCAACAACTGGGAAGTGTTTAAAGCGCAAATCGGCGGCAAGCGCAGCGTACAGAATAGTCTCGAACGAATCTCTGAAGTCGCTCAGAAGATGCGCTTTGCCATGGAGAAGCCCGACTGGTTCGAGGCTGGACGCCTGATGCGGGAAGAGTGGTCGTTCCGCAAGCGCAATCTGCCAACTATTTCGACAAAGAAGATTGACCGCGTGATCGACGGCGCGCGCCAGAATGGCGCTCTCGCTGGTAAGGTTTGCGGCGCGGGCGGCGGTGGTTGCGTCGTCCTGCTCATCGAGCCCGATGCCCGTAGCCGCGTGGAAACCGCCATCGTTGAGGCTGGCGGGGAGGTTCTGCCAGTGAGGATAGACCGACAAGGCGTCCAGGTCATATCCCGGTAGTGCATCCCGCTGGGCTCACCTGCAACGGCTCACGTTCTAGCTGTGGTCGAAGCTTCCGCCGAGAATCCGCCGCGTCACAGCCGAAGGTCCTTTCCCCCCGCCGTCGGTAGCTGTTTTTCTCATTTCCCGCATCATAGATTCTGAGGGATAATTGTATTATGCGGTAGGACTGCGAGCCGCAGGGCCGCTAGCCCAAATTTGTCATGACGACTCGGCTCATTCTCAGTTTGGCCATTTTCCTGTTCGCGGATGCGGACGTCCCACGCATCAACAGCCTTCGTCCGCCTGCCCGTGCTCTCGCCGAGTTTCCTTCTGGAGCGGATATTCCGCTGTTCCCCGACACTTCAACAGAGGCCCTCGACGGACAAGGTAACTCTCAGAACTCGCCAAAGCCCAAGAGCGCCACCTTGCAGGAATCTTCCAAGCTCGAACTCATTCGCTATGTCTCCGGCGAGTTCGCCAAGGCCACCAAGTCCCTTCCTGCTGGCAAAGAGGGCTTGATTGTCTACGTCGGGAAGCCGCTAAACGGTGAGCTGCTGGAACGCGCATTGGCCACCCACGGCGCGGCCGTCAACAATGGCGACAATGTCCAGATCACCAAGCTGGATTTTCGCGACCACCAGATCATTGTGGACCTGAACGGCGGCGGGCGTGGGAAGAAGCGCTTGCGGGACCGCTTTCACATTGAAATGGGCGGCATCCCGACGGTCCAATCGACGACAGAGCAGCAGCAGACCGGCCCTCCGGGGTTGCAGCCCGGCGCGGGCAGTACCCTCTATCTCGATTTCAGCAAGCCCGTTCCGGATCTGAGTCCCAAAGATCTTAAGCTGCTGCTTTCGCCCTTCCTCGATTTCTCACGGGAGCGTTCTGCTTCTGTTCAATGGGTGGATACTCTGCCTCCCGAGATGAAAAAAGCCATCGCGGACCGCCGGCCCGTCGTGGGCATGGACCGCGAAGAGGTTGTAGCTGCCATCGGTAAGCCCGATCACAAAGTTCGCGAACGCGACCCCGAAGGCAACGACATCGAGGACTGGATTTATGGCCAACCACCTTCCAAGACTGTCTTCGTCCGGTTCAGCGGCGACCGCGTAACCAAAATCAGGCAATACCCCGAGTAGATTATTCATCCCTTCGTGCGCCAGTCAGCGTTTACTTCGTAATTGAATTTCTGCCCTGTGGCTTCGCGTTGACTTTTAGCCACGCAGCCCATAGCATTTTGTGTTCTGCATTGCGGCCGTTTCTCTCGAGAGAGCCCGCCGCGGTTCCGAACATCCCAACGGAGGTATTATGCCCATCAAGGTCGGCATCAACGGCTTCGGCCGCATCGGACGCAACATCATGCGCACCGCGCTCGACGACAAGGACATCCAGTTCGTCGCCGTCAACGACGTCACCGACGCCAAGACGCTCGCGCACCTGCTCAAATACGATTCCATCCTCGGCAATCTCCCCCACAACGTCACTCACACCGACGACTCCATCTCCGTCGAGGGCAAAGCGTTCAAGGTTTTCAAGATAAAAGATCCGGCCGAAATCGATTGGGCCAGCGTCGGCGCGGACATCGTCGTCGAATCCACCGGCCTCTTCACGAAGGGCGTTGACGCAAAGAAGCATCTCCGCGGTCCGGTAAAAAAAGTCATCATCTCCGCACCCGCCGACGGCCCCGACGCAACCTTGGTCCTCGGCGTCAACGACAAGACCTACGATCCCGCGAAGCACCATGTGGTTTCCAACGCCTCGTGCACCACGAATTGCTTGGCCCCGGTCGCCAAGGTCCTGCAGGAGACTTTCGGCATTCACAGCGGCACCATGACCACCATCCACTCCTACACGAACGACCAGAAGCTGCTAGATTTGCCCCATAAGGATCTTCGCCGCGCACGTGCCGCTGCGATCAACATGATCCCCAGCTCGACCGGGGCGGCCAAAGCCCTGCATCTTGTCATCCCCGAATTGAAGGGCAAGCTCGATGGCTACGCCATGCGAGTTCCCACGCCGAATGTGAGCGTCGTCGACGTGACCGTTTTTGTAGACAAACCCGCGAGCGTGGAGTCCGTCAACGCCGCTCTCAAAGCCGCGGCCCTTGGCCCCATGAAGGGCATTCTTGGCTACACCGAGGAAGAGCTCGTCTCTGCCGATTTCAAAGGCAATCCGAACTCTTCCATAGTAGATTCCGGTTACACCAAGGTCGTCGGCGACCGCTGCGTCAAAGTCCTGGCGTGGTACGACAACGAATGGGGCTATTCCTGCCGCTGTCGCGATCTCATAAAATTCATGGCCGCCAAGTTTTAGTGTATTCTTCGGCCATTTCTCCGGGCGGGGCTTGCTCGCCCGAGTCTTTTCGAGGGGCCCCTGCCATCCATCTCACGAGGCACAAATAACGAGTCACGAATCCATGAACAAGCTCACCATCAACGATCTCGTTCTCAGCGGCAAGCGCGTTTTTGTCCGCGTGGACTTCAACGTCCCGCTCAAGGACGGCCTCGTCACCGACGACACGCGCATTCGTGAAACACTCCCAACATTGCGTGTCGCCATTCAAAAAGGCGCTCGCCTCATCCTCGCTTCCCATCTCGGACGGCCCAAGGGAGGTCCCGACTCCAAGCTTTCTCTCTTCCCGGTGGTCAAAAAGCTCGAAGAGCTCCTGGGTCAACACGTCCGCTTTGCCTCCGATTGCGTCGGTCCGGTCCCTCAGTCAAAAAGCAAGACTCTCGCTGACGGCGATATCCTTCTTCTGGAAAATGTTCGCTTCCATCCCGAGGAAGAGAAGAACGACGAAGCATTCTCGAAGGAGCTCGCTTCCCTTTGCGATGACATCTTCATCTGTGACGCCTTCGGCTCTGCGCACCGCGCTCACGCTTCGGTGGTAGGCATCACGCGCTTCGTAAACCAGTCCGCCGCCGGGCTGCTGATGGAAAAAGAGCTGACCTATCTGGGCAAAGCGCTCACCAATCCCACGCGCCCTTTCGTTGCGATTCTTGGCGGAGCGAAAGTCAGCGACAAAATCGAAGTCGTCGAGAACTTGATGAAAATTGCCGACGCCATGCTCATCGGCGGCGGCATGGCCTACACCTTTTTTAAGGCGCGGGGTTTGCCGATCGGAAAATCGCTCGTCGAAGAGGACAAGCTCGATCTCGCCCGCAAAATTCTCGCAGACGCCAAACAGAAAAATTTCAAGCTGCTGCTTCCCGTGGACCACGTCATCGCCCCAGAATTCAAAGCCACTGCACCGGCCACCACCGTTGACGTCTCCGCGACGCCCGCGGACCAAATGGGCCTCGATATCGGACCAAGGACGATCGCTTCGTTCGCTGCGGAAATCGCCAGCGCCAGGACCATCGTTTGGAACGGCCCCATGGGGGTCTTCGAGATGCCCGCTTTTGCCAATGGCACGCTCGAAATCGCGAGAGCCGTCGCCGTCGCCACCGGTATCGGCGCAACGTCCATCGTGGGGGGGGGGGACTCCGTCGCTGCCGTTCACCAGGCTGGCGTCGCTTCGAGAATCTCTCACATCTCGACTGGAGGCGGCGCTTCCCTCGAGTTTCTCGCTGGCGCCAAGCTTCCCGGCGTCGAAGCGTTGACCGACAAGCCCACAGAGAAGGTTGTGCTCGCCGACGGTCCGGTACCGCGCAGGCGCGTCATTGTCGGAAATTGGAAAATGTTCAAGACGCAGACTGAAACGGAGATATTCTTCTCCGCGTTCTCGTTGCTCGTTGCCGGAATAAACCAGTGCGACATCGTAATCGCTCCACCTTTTACTGCCATCCGTGTGGCCGCGGAAGCCGCTCGTGACACGCAGATTGCCATCGCCGCGCAGGACGTCTTTTGGGAAAAAGAAGGCGCGTTCACTGGTGAAATTTCTCCACAGATGCTCGTGGAGGCCGGATGTCGCTACGTTATTATCGGCCATTCGGAAAGGCGGCAATTTTTCGGCGAAACCGACGAAACCGTTGCCAGGAAGACCAAGGCCGCCCTTGCCGCAGGCCTCACGCCCATAGTTTGCATCGGCGAGATGCTTTCGCACCGCGAGGCAGGGACGACCGAGCATGTTTGCAGATCTCAGTTTCTCGACGGCCCGGGTTCGTTGACCCCTGATGAATTCTCCCGTATTCTGATAGCGTACGAGCCAGTGTGGGCCATCGGTACGGGCAAAACGGCCACTCCGGAAATTGCCGCTGAGGTTCACCGGCTCATCCGCAAGTGCGCGGCGGAGAAGTTTTCCGCTGATCACGCCTCCGCTTTGCGGATTCTCTATGGCGGCAGCGTCAAGCCCGACAATATTCAGGGATTGATGGCGCAGGAAGAGCTGGACGGCGCGCTCGTGGGCGGAGCGAGCCTTGAGGCGAAATCATTCGCGAGTATCGTAAGTGATTCTGCAGGGAGATAGAAATGCCAGGTTGGATGAAGTGGACCATTGCTCTTCTGATCGGTTTTGCGATCATCGTCGTGGGTTTCCGTTGGTTTGGTTGGCTGCTCACTTCCTTTTTCGTCATGAACTGCCTCGTCCTTATGATTGTTGTGCTTCTTCAGAGCGGCAAAGCTGCTGATCTCGCCGGCGCCTTCGGCGGCGCGGGCAGCCAAACTGCGTTCGGTCCGCGCGGCGCTGCGACAATTCTCTCTCAGGCCACCACTTGGTGCGCCGTGATGTTTATGGTCTGCGCATTTGCCATGGTGCTCCGGACGGACAAAGCCGTCGAGCAAGGTGGCGGCTCGGTGTTGCAGCAAATTTCCAAGCCCGCGCCCGCGAAGGCACCCGCGACAACTCCGGTTACGCCTACTCCGGCTCCTCAGACTCCCGCGCCGCAGACTAATCCGCCCGGTTCAAGCAGTGCTCCTGCTTCTTCGCAGCCTGCTGCGCAGCCGCCTGCCGGTAAGGCTCCGGCGTCATCGCAGCCCGCTCCAGCCCAGCCAAAGAAGCCGTAGAACGGCTCCTCGGCCTTTGGCGCGCTGATGGCGGGTGATTCGATACTCCCAGGGCTCAGTCCACGCTGTTTTAAAGCGCCTGGCCTTAGCACGTCAATTCGATCTTCCCCGCTGAGGCATCTGGCTTGCGGGGTTTGCGCCTCGCAGCTACAATGAAGTTCTCACCTCTGTGCGGTCGTGGCGGAACTGGCAGACGCACCAGCTTGAGGGGCTGGCGGTAGCAATACCGTGGTGGTTCGAATCCACTCGACCGCACCAATCTTCTTAATCACAGCGAACGTCACTTGGCAATTGGGGAGCAGACCTGCTCGGTAGTGATGGGTTGCTCGGTGGCGAAGAATTGACGTCGAAAGTAGAAGGCCACATTGACCAGTGCAACCATCACTGGCACTTCGACCAATGGCCCAATGACGGCCGCGAATGCGGCTCCGGAGTTAATCCCGAATACGGAGACTGCAACCGCAATCGCCAGTTCAAAATTGTTGGAGGCGGCGGTGAATGCCAGCGTTGTCGTTTTGGAATAGTCCGCACCGAGCTTTTTACCCATGTAAAAGGACACCAAAAACATCAGCACGAAGTAAATCAATAGAGGTATGGCGATGCGCACGACGTCCAAAGGCAGCCGGACAATGTACGCGCCTTTGAGAGAGAACATCACCACAATCGTAAACAGCAAGGCAATCAGGGTCAGCGGGCTTACGCGGGGGACAAACTTTTGGTTGTACCAATCGTGGCCTTTCGCATGGACCAACACCGTACGAGTCACAAATCCGGCGAGAAATGGGATGCCAAGATAGATAAAAACGCTCTTCGCAATCTCTGCGATGGACACATTGACCACGGCACTTTGAAAGCCGAACTTGGCGGGCAGGATTGTAATGAAGAGCCAAGCATAGAGAGAGTAGAAAAAGACCTGGAAAAGCGAATTGAAAGCCACTAGGCCCGCCGCATAATCCGTATCGCCGTGGGCCAGTTCATTCCAGACGATGACCATGGCGATGCAGCGTGCCAGGCCAATCATGATGAGCCCAGCCATGTATTCCGGATAATCGCGCAGGAATATGATGGCCAGAAGAAACATCAGTATCGGTCCCACAACCCAGTTCTGGACGAGTGAAAGTCCGAGCACACGCTTATTGCGAAAGACCTCATGCAGTTGCTCATACCGCACCTTTGTAAACGGCGGGTACATCATTACAATCAATCCCACTGCGATTGGAATAGAAGTGGTACCGACGTTGAAGCGATTTAGAAACGGCACGACTCCAGGCACAAGCCATCCCAGCACTACTCCGGCTAGCATTGCCGCAAAGATCCACGCCGTGAGAAACCGGTCCAGAAAACTGAGATGACCAGTTGATTTCATTTGTGACCCCTCACTCTTGTCCGATGCGGTCGATTTCATGCTTGATGGCGAGGCTATCGAGGCTTGCGAGTGGCAGGCAGAGAAGCAGGTTAATTCTTCTATCGAGAATCATGAACGTTTCACGGAAGGCCTTTTCGATTTGTTCTGGCGTGCCTTCTACAGAGGCGGGGTCCGGCACTCCCCAGTGAGCAGTCATAGGCTGCCCGGGCCAAACAGGACAGACTTCTTTCGCCGCGTTGTCGCAAACCGTGAAAACAAAGTTCATCTTCGGCGTTCCGGACTTTGCGAACTCGTCCCAATTCTTGCTGCGCAGGCCTTTCGTCGGCAAATGGGCCAGTTCAATCTGTTTGAGCGCCTCGGGCCGCACAATTCCCGAAGCGCGGCTTCCCGCACTGTAGGCCGTGAAGTTGGCCCTGCCCTTGTGGTTGAGAATTGCCTCGGCCATGATGGAACGGGCCGAATTTCCCGTGCAAATAAACAGAACGTTGTAGCGGATTTGCATCACAGCGCACCCCAGATTCGAAAGATGAAGTTTAGGCAATCACTTGCAGCACGACGGTCCGCAGCAAGACTTCGTCGTTTGCGCTTCCACCGGTTTGACTGCTCTCACAAACGCGCTTAAAAACTTGCCGTCAACTTCGGACGCGAGCGCGTCTACATCCAGCCCTTTTTCTGACAGAAACTCGCGCGCATCTTCGACTCGGTAAATACGGGTGGGTTCGACCTCGATCCTCTCGAATCCCGCTGCGGCGAGCTTGTCGCGGTATTCATTCTCTTCAAGCGCTCCCGCGACGCACCCAACCCAAAGCAAAATGCTCTGCCGAATCTGCGGAGATATTTCTCCTCGAGTAACCACGTCCGATACCGCAAATCGCCCGCCCGGCTTCAGTACACGAAATGCCTCCCGCAACACGCTGTCCTTGTCAGCGGAAAGATTGATCACGCAATTCGAAATGATCACGTCCACCGAATTGTCCGGCAGCGGAATGTGTTCGATCTCTCCCCGCAAAAACTCGACATTCTCTGCTCCCGCTTTGCGCTTGTTCTCGTTTGCCAATGCCAGCATTTCGTCCGTCATGTCGAGTCCATACGCTTTCCCGGTCGGTCCCACTCGTTTGGCCGAAAGCAAAACGTCAATCCCTCCTCCGGAGCCAAGATCGAGAACCACGTCCCCAGCATTCAGTTTCGCCAGCGCCGTGGGATTTCCGCATCCGAGCGAAGCCTGCAACGCTTTCTGCGGCACCTGTTCCATTTGCGTCGAGTCGTATAAATTCGAGGTGATCGGATCGCATGTCGCCCCGCTTGCAGGCGCCGCACCGCAGCAGGAACTCCCGCCCGACCCCGCGCGCAAGGCCGCTTGCCCATATTTCTCGCGCACTATCTCCTTAATATTCGCGTTCTCAACATTTGTGTTTTCCATCGTGTTCTCCTAGCTGCAGATTGCGACAATATCCTGTGGCCGTAGCGCCTTGTTCCGTGTACAGCATTCCGAATAAAGAAACTGCATCAACTCCTGCAGCGCCTCCGTGTTCGCGGTGTATCGCAGGAACGTGCTCTCGCGTTTCACTTGCACCAGATTTTCATTTTTGAGTTTGTCCAGATGGTGGGACAGCGTCGAATTTGGAATTTCCAATTCTTCTTGAATATCTCCCACAACGAGCCCTTCGGGATGGGCCGATAGCAGCAGTTGCATGATGCGCAGACGCGGTTCCGTCCCCATCGCCGACAACATATCGGCATACATAGTCACCTGCTCGGGGCTCTTCTTGGCTGGCCGGCTCGTCATATTTCCATAATTGCAGAAATATGGATGGATGTCAAGCCCTACTTTTTGCCTTCTCTATTTCAACCGCTCCTTCCGCCACTCTCTCTGCAACACTTCTTCGCGGCTCTCCCCGTTCCGCTCTGCTATTGCAGTTGCCGGTGGAACGTCTGCGCGTCGCCCGCTCCGATCCGCTCTCCGGACAGAGGCACGCCGAAATCGGACGGCTCCATCTTCATGCTTGCCGCAGAGCCTTCTCGCGCCAAAAAGGAGATGCGGCTCCTTGGTTTGGAGCGCATGGCAAAGCTGCCGTCATCTTGTTTGAGCAGTCGTTCTGGACTCTCCCCCAGCGGTTGGATCATCAAGCGCCCATCTTCATCGAACACGCGAAACGTTCGGCGATACTGCGCAAATGAATCGTGTAATCCTGCGGTTAGCCGGTCCAATTTCAAAACGTAAGTCCCTGCGAGCTGCTTGCGTTCCTCCGCTAAAACGGGTTTGTCCTCCAGTGTTTTCTCAGCGCCCGTCGCCGGCGCCGGAATTCGCGGCAATCCAAGCAACGTTCTCGCCAGCGCCCTCGTAATGGCATATGCGTTTTGTCCCTCGGTGTTGGTCAGCACCACAATCGTCAGCCCATCCTCGGGAAAGTCGTAAAGGCTCCCGCTGTAACCGAGCAATGAGCCGTGCTGCCCAATTCGCCGGTGGTCGTCTTCATGATTGAGGATCATTGCGAGTCCATATTGCGACTTTGGATCCTGCGTGCTCATGTGCGCCGCGGCGCCTTCGGCGGTTGTCATCAGTTCGAAGGTCTTCGGCTCGATCAGTTTTTTCTCGCGAATCGATTCCCACAGCTGATAAATGTCGCCCACTGTGCTGCAAAACCGCAAATCCGCGTTATAGGCCATATCATTTTCGTTCGCAGGCACATAACCCTTCTCGAATTTTCGATAAGCGTGAGAGAGCCCGTGCACCAGCGAGAAATCGTCGCAATAGGTCGTGGATTTCACGCCTGCCGGTGTGAAAATGTTCTGCTGGGCATAGTCGGCAAAGCTCTGCCCGCTCACTCGCTCGACGATCGTCACGAGCAGTTGAAATCCGGAAATGGACCAATCCCATTTGGCGCCAGGCTCATTAACCCACTTCTTCCCAGCATAAAGCGCCATTACCTCATCTAAAGCTTTGGGCTGCCGGCTGGTGGCTTCAATCGGATCTCCCAGGTAGTGATAGTCCACAATGCCCGACGTATGGTTCAACAGTTGCCGGATCGTTACATGATGTCCCTGCAGCGGGAACTCCGGTACATACTTCGAAATATCATCGTCAAGCGACAGCTTGCCGCGCTCCATCTGCTGCAAGACCGCAATCCCAGTAAAAGGCAGCATGGGCCCTACAACGTGATAAACGGTCTCATCCTTCGCCGCCACCTCCAGTCCGAGATCGGCAAATCCGTAGCCCTTATGTAAAAGGATTTTGTTTCCCCGCGCGACTAGGACAGACGCCCCCACCACGCCCTCCTGCGCTATCGTTCGCCGGACCACGCCGTCCAATTCCCCAATCGCCTCTTGCCCAAAACAATGTGTCGTCCATAAAAATTGAAAAGCGCAGAATAGAGCCAAGTAGCGAGCGCGCATCATAAGACTCCTTCTTCTGAATCGCGCGCGGAGCGTATCACGGCCTCTCACTGCGCACAAAATGAACGAACCTGCCCACCGGGCGTATCGCCGCAAGCCGGGAGCGCCTCCCAAACGTGATCCGAAAAAAATCCACGACGAACAAGCTACACGCGAGAGTGGTATTATCCCCGGCATTATGAAATTAAGGTTTGGCCTTTCCGCACTGCTATACGTCCTGTTTCTAACTTGTGGCCTGCTCTCTCCCATTTCGGCGCAACCCTGGCCCCCTGCATCGAAACTCCCGGTAGTGTTGCATGCCGCACGCCTCCTCGACATCGAAACCGGAAAAATCATCACGCCCGGTGAAATTCTGGTGCAGGGCGAGCGGATCACCGAGGTTGGCTCCTCGGTCAAGCGTCCGCCTGGAGCGGAGGTGATTGATTTAGGAGATTCCACGCTTCTGCCTGGTTTGATAGATGTTCACGTCCATCTCTTTCTCCATCCCGGCGCCGAAGATTTGCAGACCGTCGAGGAGTCCGTCCCGCATCGCACGATTATCGCGACACTCGCCGCCCGCGATGACCTAATGGCTGGTTTCACCGCCGAGCGCGACATGGGCACCGAAGGCGCCGGCTCCGCCGACACGGCCGTCCGCAACGCCATCAATCACGGCGAAATTCCCGGCCCGCGCTTGCGCATCAGCGGGAATGCCGTGGACATTCTCGGCGGCCATGAAGACGCCAACCGCTTCAACCCCGAACAGCACGTCCTTTCCAACGCCACTGTAGCGAATAACGCCGCCGAACTCGTCACCATCATCCGCCAACAATTCAAGGAAGGCTCGGATTTCGTAAAAATTTATGAAACGGGCCCGGACTCGTTTCGCGATGGCCACTTTTCCACCCCCTATCAGTACACAGAAGCCGAGCTTCGCGTCGCCGTCGAAGAAGCCGCCCGCATGGGCAAGCGCGTAGCGGTTCATGCCACCGGTGAACCTGGCACTCTCTTCGCCGCCCGCGCAAGCGTCGTTTCCATCGATCACGCCGACCAACTCAGCGACGAAACCATGCGCCTCATGCGCGAAAAACAGATTTTCGCTGTCCCCACCTTCGCGATCGCCGAATACTTTGCCGATCACGCCGCTTCTCCCGCGGCAGCCGAGCGCGAACATCGCATGCTGGACTTCCACGCACAGGAGTTTCGCAAGCAACTCGCCGCCGGCGTCCCGATGGCCATGGGCTCGGACGTCGGCCCTTTTCCACATGGCACGCAAGCCCGCGAGCTTGACCTGATGGTTAAATACGGCATGACGCCCCTCGCCGCGCTTCAGGCCGACCTTATCAATGGCGCAAAGCTCCTGGGTTGGCAGGATCAGATTGGCGCGCTAAGGCCTGGCTCTCTCGCGGATATCATTGCCGTTCCAGGCAATCCGCTCGGCGACATCAGCCTCTTGCAAAAGGTAAACTTCGTGATGAAAGGTGGCACGGTCTATCGGCGGGATCATTAGAAAAAACGTCAGTTCGGCGCGAGCCAGATATCTGCGCGAAGTGGTAGCAGAGCGGGTATACCAATACTCAGCTTCGCCGTCAGCCCAAGACTCCAGTCCCTCTTTTTATTGCATCCTCGTCGAAAACTTGAGCGGCGTTCGCGCCTCCCCCGACATCTCAGAGTCCTCAAAACCCACCGCACGCGGCTCCCCTAAAAGCTGAGCTCGCTACAACCGCCGAAGTTTCCCAAAACGGGACAGTTCCTTTGCATTGTCGTTTCCGAGACGGCCTTCTGGAAATCTCTCGATATATTGCCAGTGGCGCGTTTGATTAAGCGTAGACTGAGATTGCCATGGAAAAACTCAAAGCATTTCAGGACGTCGCTCGCAACAATGGCTTCGTTGACGCGGAAGAAACTGAAGACGGAACCGTCTTGTGGTTGAAGAAGCCGACAGCCGACACCGAAGAGCGCATGTGCCTCGACAGCTTAACGGACAGCGTCACCGTGTTCTGGGCCACCATTCCGTGGAAGATAAACTCCAAGACCTTTCGGGCCGTATCCGCTTTCAAGGAGTGGTTTACCCTAACCGCCAGACAGGTTGCTACAATCACTAACCGCGAAGCCCTCTTACGTCTCGCCGCGGATAAGAACGACGCTCTTGCCATGACGTCGCTGTGCAACAACAACGCCGAACTCATCCGTGCGTCCATCGTCCGCTATTTCGCATCCGGCGCCGTCTCGGAGAAGGCCCAGCCCGCGGTCATGCAACGCGTCGCCGAACACGCTCGCTCGTACCATTCCGAACTAGACCCTGACCAATGGCTTGCGAAGTCCGTCAATTCCGAATGCGACCGTCTCCGCAACGAAGGCATTCAAGAAAGAGCGAACAAAGCTTAGTCCCTTATCACCGCCGAATTGTTAGCTACTCCGCGGCTCTTTGCCGCCGATCCGCAAAACAACACTGTTCCAATCCGGCTGCACACCTATGTACGAGCGGAACCCCACTGCGGATTTCTTTTCTCTTCTCCCGCGCGGATGTCACGCTCGAGAGGCCAAGAGAGGCCCCATTGAGACCGGAGAAGCCGAGTGCGACGTTGCCGTTGCCTTTCAAAGCCAAAACAACAAATGCGTGATCAGTATCCTTACCCCGAACGAAGACTCTTTTTGTCCTAACATATACGTAAGAGAGAACTTAGGGGCGGAACTCGAAGCGGTCCGCAACGGGCCTCCAAGAAAAATCTGTGCGAGTTCCGGGCTCAGTTGCCCAGCACATCACATCGGTGCGTGACGCGGCTCACAGACTTGGCCTCGCAAACAAACTATCAAGATTAAAGACGGAAGTCTGAACTCCACAGAGGACGTTCGCTTATCGGGAGCCGGGCGCGATCGCAGATTTGAGGGGCGTCGCAAGAAGGCAAGGAGTTCGGCTTATAAGGAGGAGGAAATGATTAGAATTGCCAAGACTTTCTTTGTTCTACTAGCACTCGCGCTGCTTGTCGGCGTTTTGACCGGCCCATCGCGAGCGGACCAATGGAACAAGGAAACTGTATTTACATTTAGCCAACCGGTGGAGATTCCAGGAGGCAAAGTACTGCCTGCAGGAACTTACGTTTTCAAACTATTTGATTCACAGTCATGGCGGCACATTGTGCAGATTTGGAATGAGGACAGAACACAACTGCTGGCCACGATCCTCGCGATACCCAACTATCGGCTCGAACCGAAGGGCGAAACGGTGATCAATTTCAACGAGAGGCCGGGTATTTGCCCTGTTGCTGTTCGTGCCTGGTTCTATCCTGGGGATTTGTTCGGTCAGGAATTCGTCTACCCGAAGGAGAGGGCGAGTGAATTGGCCGAGAAATGCAGAGAAATCGTGCCAGCGGAAATGGCTCCGACGACAGAGAGCAACTTGAAGACTGTCCCGCTCCAAGCGATCACGCCAGAGAAGAAGGAAGAGCCTATAACCGAAGCGATCCAGGTTCTTCCAACCAAACCTCCACAACAGGAAGCGGCGCCAGTTCAGCCCGCGAAGTTGCCGCAGACAGGCAGCACGATACCGCTGCTGGGGCTGTTGGGATTCGCGGCCATCGCAATTGGAATCGCACTCAAGATGTTGGCAAAGCAGCTTTCATAGTACTGTCGAGACCTAACGCGCCGCGGTACAGGTGGCATTACCCCTGACCGCGGCGCGAAGGGGTCACTCATGAGGCTCCATGACGGCATATTCGAAGCATTGTTACGCCTCAACATATTGCTGTTTATTCTGCTGTTGGTGCTAGCCACCTCGATGTTCGGATCGGCGTCCGCCCCGGCCTCCCCTCCTGCAGGTTCGCAGGCCAAGATTACAGTCACCAGCTCTCTTGTTCTATTGCCTGCTAAAGTAATCAACTCAAGCGGAATATTTGTTTCCGGCCTCAAAGCCCAGAATTTTCGAGTCTTCGAGGACGGCAGCCAGCAGGACATTACCCTGTTCAAACAAGAGGACACGCCTGTGACCGTCGGGCTGATTGTCGACCATAGTCGCAGCATGGGTCCGAAACTTTCCGCCGTAGTTTTGGCCATAAATGCATTCGCACATTCCAGCAATCCGGATGATGAGATGTTCGTTGTAGATTTCAATGAAAACGTCTCCGTCGAGCTTATGCGCGGAAAACCGTTCACGCACGAACCGGCGGAATTGCGGAAAGCACTCTTGGCCGTTTCCGCGATTGGACAGACCGCGCTTTATGACGCTGTAATGGAGGGCCTGACCCATGTCGAGTTGGGGCAGTGGGACAAAAAGGCTCTGATAATCGTTAGCGATGGCGGGGACAACGCCAGCCACGCCAAATTTTCTGAGCTGCTGGCGCTCGCTCAACGCTCCCACGTGGTCATTTACTCGATGGGCTTAATCGACGAAGCCGGCGAGGAGGAAAATCCGCGCATTCTCAAGAAACTCTCGAACGCGACCGGCGGAATTACCTTCTTCACGAAGCGCAGCGATGAAGCCGCGAATTTCATGAACCAAATTGCCCGCGACCTGCGCGAGCAGTATACACTCGGATATGTGCCGCCGGGTAAAGATGGCCGGGATTCATTCCGGAAGATCAAAGTGGAAGTCTTCTCGCCAAGCGCAGGAAAGCTTCGCGTGAGGACGCGGCCCGGTTATTTTCCGAGCAAGCCAAAATCGCAAACCGCTCAGGCTCTCGGAGATCCCCGATGAACACCACCGCGGGAGTTCTTAAGAATCGTGCCCGACGCGATGTTTTCTTGCTTCAATGGGCCTCGTTCTTTTTTTTATTGGCAGGGGTCCTCGCAATTGCGTACGCAAGCTTCATTACTCTTTACGGGGAAGCCTACCAGGCAATCGAGTTGCGCAAGATCGAGCACAAACCGCCGCTTACCGACCCACACCTTCTAAACCTTGGGGAAACTATCGGAGAGATTCAAATCCCCAGGCTCGGAGTTAAAGCTGTAATCGTGCAGGGTGATGCCCCTCAGCTATTGGATCGTGCGGTGGGGCATCTTCCCCAGACTGCTTTGCCCGGTGAGTGGGGCAATGTCGCCTTGGCCGGTCACCGCGACAGATTGTTTCGTCCTCTCCGCAATATCCGCCAAGGTGATGCGATCACCCTCCAGACTTCCCACGGTTCCTTCCAATATGAGGTGCAGTCCACCTTCGTCGTCCCTGCAACTGAAATTGGCGTCCTGCGATCCTCTGATACAAAGCAGTTAACGTTGATCACCTGCTTCCCATTTCATTATATTGGGCATGCTCCCGATCGCTTCATTGTCCGTGCACGCGAAATCGAACCGCCCCAAAACTGAGTTGGCAATCAATAGTTTTGCAACCCGGGCGAGGCCTGCGAATCTCGCCGGCGCCCTTTTGCACGCACATGCCGCAAATCTGAATAGTCAACATTCCTCCGGGTTTTCTCCAGGTGCGGCGGCCCCGCATTTCTCGTCCTGCGCGCCCGCTCCCTACCAGGGCAAACATAAGCCACAAGCTGCCGTCGGCTCTCTTCTCCCATCAGTCGCCGATTCTCCGCGCCGCTTCCAGCAGCTGGCCATCAGGCGTATAGTGGCACTCAAAATGGTGTCCTACTACAGCGACGACGCGGCCCCGGAAGCGCCCTCTCCCGGCTTTCTTGCCCGCACAATTTTCAACACCAGCCACAAGGTGCTCGGTCTTCGCTACCTCTGGCTTGCCCTGGGCAGCGTTCTCCTTGGAATGCTCCTGTCGTTGCTGATGCGCATACACCTTGTCTGGCCTGCCGTACAAATTCCCTTTCTTTCCAGTTTCGGCGCCACTCCGGAGCGCTACACCGCGCTCACCATGCTCCACGGTTCGCTGATGGTTTTCCTGGTCCTTACCACTGCGCCGCAGGCCGGCTTCGGCAACTATTTCTTGCCTTTGCAAATTGGCGCTCGAGAAATGGCGTTCCCGTCCATGAATCTTTTTTCCTTTTGGGCGACCGTCGCTTCGCTTGCCGGCATGACCTCCGCTTTCTTTGTTCATCCAGACGCGGGCCTGACGCTTTGGACAGCAAGCGTTTCTCTTTTCTGCCTTGCAGCCTTGCTCACCTCGCTCAATTTCGCCGTCACCACGCTCGATCTTCGCGCGAAGGGTATGACCTTGCCGCGAATGCCGCTTACCGTTTGGGCCTGGTTGATCAACGCCATCCTCGGCATGTTGATTTTCAGCATTCTTCTCGCTGCCTGTGTTTTTCTTCTATCGGACCGTCTCCTCGGCTCTCAATTTTTTTCGCCCCTGGCCTTTCTCTCCCATCAGACGGCATCCCTCGCGCAGACCGCGCTTCTTTCCCGTTGGCAGCGCCTCTTCTGGTCTTTCGCCCAAGCGGAAGTTTACGTCGCCATGCTCCCATGTTTCGGAATCGTCTCTCATCTGCTCTCCACCTTTTCGCGCAATCGCCTGTGGGCGGAACGCGCGGCAGTCCTCGCTCTATGCGGCGTCGGCACATTGGGCTTTTGCATTTGGGGCCAGCACGTGTTCGCGAGCGGGCTCAATCCTTGGTCCCCGCTTGCCTTTTCGCTGCTGGCTTCCTCTCTTGGCTTGCCTGCCTGTGTTCTAGTTCTCAGTTGGTTAGGCACTCTCTGGAACGCCAAAATCCAGCTCAACACAGCCATGCTTTTCGCACTAGGATTCGTTTCCCTTTTTCTGGCGGGCGGCGTGTCGGGCATTGTTCTCGCCCGCAACGATCTCGCTTCCGCTTCTGCCAGCGATGATTTTGTCACCGGCCACTTCCATCTGGTGATGGGCGTCGCTGCCACCTTTGCAATTCTCGGCGCTCTTTTTTTCTGGTTTCCCAAAATCTTTGCGCGCCGTCTTAGCGAAACGCTCGGCAAATTGCACTTTTGGCTCACTTTCGCCGGAGTCTACTGCGTCTTCATGCCCATGCACTGGCTCGGCCTGATGGCCAACTTTCTCGCGCCTGGCGCCGATTTTTCCTCTGTCGCGGCGCTCGTCACTTCGCTTCGCACTCTTGTCACTGCCGCCACAATTCTTACCGTCGTCGCTCAGGTACTCTTCCTCTTCAATTTTGTGTGGAGCCTCAAGCGTGGCGAAAGAACCGAAGACCGCAACCCGTGGCGGGCTACTACCCTCGAATGGACTGTTTCGTCGCCCCCGCCCATCGATAATTTTGGCGCGCCCGATCCCGTAATTTATCGTGGAGCGTACGACTTCATCCCCGGGGCCGCCTTGGAAGATTTTGCTCCGCAAAACGTCGTGCCGACTTCTGCGGAACGTGCATCACAGCCAACGCAGGCAACGAACGCGGGCGCCATCGAGAGCTGAAGAAGGATCGCATGCCGGGCACAACCATCATCGAGGATTTTGAGCTCATCATCGAAGATATCGGTGGGGGCGGCGGAAAAGGTCCGCCTGCAGGCGGGGATGACGGCGGAGACGGGGGCGGCAAGCGCCGCTGGCCTCAATCGCCTTCTTCCCGTCGCTATGCCACGGCGATCATCCTCGGCATTCTTTCCATCGTCATGTTCTTCATGGCCATGGTCAGTGCCTTTATTTTTCTACGGGCCACAAGCAGCCGCTGGGTGCCCCTACATCTTCCATCTATTATTTGGTTCAACACAATGATCTTGCTCTTGAGCAGTGGCGCCATGGAGTTGGCGCGGCGCCGCCTGGCGTTCGCCGACCTCCGCCAATTTCGCAGACTCTGGTCGGTAGCGACCGCTCTCGGCATTCTCTTCCTGCTAGGCCAGCTCGCCGCCTGGCGGCAATTCGTTCTTGCCGGTTTCTACGTGGCCACCAATCAGGCCAGCAGTTTTTTTTATATTTTTACTGGACTGCACGGCCTCCATCTTTTTGGCGGAATCTGCGCGTTGCTCTATGTCTCCTTCCGCAAATTTGAAAAAGCGAAAGTTTCGCGCTCCGTCGCCGCGGAAGTTGCGTCCCACTACTGGCACTTCATGGACGGCCTCTGGCTTTTCCTGCTCGCACTTCTCTACTTGGGGAAATGAAACTCGGCTCGGAAGTTTGGCTAGATTCGGTGCAGCGGGATTGACGAATGGCACTGCTGCTGATTAATGAGTCACAAATTCAGCGACCGCTTCTGCAACTCGCCTTACTTGTTCCGGCCTGAGCTCCGGGAACATCGGAAGCGATAGCACCTCTTGCGCGGCGCGCTCCGCATGTGGAAAATCTCCAGCTTTGTGGCCGAGTGAGGCGTAGAGCGGTTGCAAATGCAGCGGCAAGGGATAATAAACCGAGCATCCGATTTTTCGTTCGCTCAAAAACTGTACAAGCGCATCGCGCCGCTCCACGCGAATCGTATACTGGTGGAACACATGTTCATATCCTTCGGGAATCAGCGGCGGCATGACGCCGGGAATTCCGAGCAGAAGTTTTGTATACGCCGCGGCGTGCGCCTGCCTCGTGCGCTGCCATTCGGGCAGGTGCCGCAGCTTCACTCGCAAGATGGCGGCTTGGATTTCGTCCAGTCGGCTGTTCCAGCCTGGCTCGCTGCTCACGTATTTTGCCGACTGCCCGTGATTTCGCAGCGTTCTGAGTCTCGCGGCTGCCTCGTTCGAATTCGTCGCTAGCATGCCCGCGTCGCCGTACGCGCCCAGATTCTTCGTCGGATAAAAACTCATGCAAGCCGCGTCGCCGAGCGAGCCGGTGCACCGGCCTTTGTAGCTCGCACCGATGGATTGCGCATTGTCTTCAATCACCCGGAGATTGTGCGCTCGAGCAAAATTCACGATCGGATCCATATCGCATGCAAGTCCGTAGAGATGCACGGCGATGATTGCTTTTGTTTTGTTGGTCACGCGGCGCGCGAGGTCCGAAGGATCAATGTTGTACGTGTCCGGCCGAATGTCCGCAAAAACTGGTGTTGCTCCGAGCGCGCTGATCGCGCTGCCAGTTGCGACGAACGTGAACGGCGGAATCACCACCTCGTCGCCCGCCTGCACGCCGCAAGCGCGCAGCGCCAGGATCAGGGCGTCTGTTCCGGATGCGACGCCCACACCATGTGCCACGCCGCAGAGTTGCGCGATTTCTTGTTCGAACGCGGCGCCTTCGCCGCCTAGAATAAATTGTTGCGACGCTAGAACTCGTTCGACGGCGGTTCGAATCTCCGCGCCGATCGCCGCGTATTGCGCCGCGAGATCGAGTTGCGGCACCCGGTCAAGCAGGGAACTAGCATGTGGGAGTGCGTTCATTGTCGATTCAAGTGCCAGTTCGAGTCAGTTGCGACCTTTTACTAATGTTCACCAGTATACGCCATCGGTTGCGGCGCTCGGGCTCCTCGTCTACTCCGATTTGTCCTTCGCTTGGAGTGAGGTATACCTATAATGATGCGCCGAGCAAAATGTTTGCGAAACGGACAAATTGGAATCTTGAGCCGAACCGCCTAAGCGTGGCGCTGGGGGCGCACCGCGCGGCGGGCAAGCCCTTAGTCGACCTGACGGTTTCGAATCCCACGGAGTGCGGATTCCAATACGATGCACACTCGATTTTGAGCGCGCTGAGCAATCCGGCGGCGCTGAACTATGAGCCGAATCCTCGTGGATTGGAGGTTGCGCGGCGGGCCGTCGCACAGTATTACGCGGAGCGGGGAGCGGCCGTTTCGAACCACGACATATTCCTGACAACAAGCACCAGCGAAGCATATTCCTATGTGTTTCGAACGCTGTGCAATCCAGACGAGGAGCTTTTGATCCCGGCGCCGAGCTATCCGCTCTTTGAATTCCTCGCGGATATTCAGGACGTTCAGCTGGCGCGCTATCCACTGGTCTACGACTACGGCTGGCAGATCGATTTCCATGCGCTGGAGCAGGCGATTACTCCGCGAACGCGCGGAGTGATCGTAGTTCATCCGAACAATCCGACGGGACATTTCTCGAAGGCGGAGGAGATGCGCAGGCTGAACGAGATTTGCGCAGCACGCGGGATTGCGATTCTAACCGATGAGGTGTTTCTCGATTTTGCGCGGAGGGGGAAACAACCGGCCACATTTGCCGCAAATTCCGGAGCACTGACGTTCACGATGAGTGGCCTGTCGAAAATTTGCGGTTTGCCGCAAATGAAGGCGGCCTGGCTGATTGTGAGCGGGCCGGAGCCGTACAAAACGGCAGCGCTCTCCCGTCTCGAAGTGATTGCGGACACTTATCTCTCGATGAACGCGCCCATTCAACTGGCGATGCCAGCGTTTCTGGGGCGGCGGCACGAATTCCGGCGACAATTGCTAGCCCGCGTGAACGAAAATCTCACAGAACTCGACAATCAAATAACACGGCAGAAATCCTGCAGCCGATTAGAAGTCGAGGGCGGCTGGAACGCCGTGATCCGAGTGCCCGCGACGCGTTCCGACGATGAACTCGCGCTCGAATTACTCGCCACCAAAGGAGTCTACGTCCACCCCGGCCACCTCTACGACTTCCCATCCGAGGGCCACGTCATCGTCAGCCTGATTGTGCCAGCGCAAGATTTTGCCCGCGGGTTGGATCTGCTGCTCTCGACATTCTGATCCTCGAGAGCGTTCGTCATTCATTGTAGGTTACGCTGAGGGAGACTCGAATAACGCGAGGTCCAAAGAAATTTCCCAGACTGACAATCACCCCGTCGTGGTCGCCAAACAGTCGCCGGATTAGCTAGGAGAATGATATTTTTATTTATCAGGTATAAGTAAATTGAAATTTTAATGCTTGAGTACTGTAAGTTCCGTAAAACCATAGACCACGCAAAGGAATTCAATTAGACGTATTGCCTCGGGCGGAATTTACGCAAAACCACATTAATTTAGATAAATTGCGTGGTTTCGCTTCCATCGACTTATCAAAATAAAGGAGTTATCTCAATTTCCAAAACTGCCCTTCAACAGGCAAGTTTGGGCAGTGCTTTGCAAGTACCGGACTGGTTCTCTGGCTGATGTACAAGTATTTAATTCACGATAATTATGAGATGTTAACGGGGGAATGACGATATGAAGAATTTCTTACGGAGAAGCAGATCTGCTTCTTCGAGTTTAATCTTCGCGGTACTGATTGCGTTGGTTTTCTGGGGCCTTGGCGCAACAGCGGGGTTTGCACAATCTAGCAACGGCACGATCGTCGGTACAGTAACTGACTCGAGCGGAGCGGCCGTTCCCAAGGCCAAAGTAACGGGAGTAAGCAAGGATCTGGGCCTTGAGCGCAGCACGGTCACTGACTCAGCCGGTTCGTATCGACTTGAAAACTTGGGACCCGGCAGTTACGACGTCAGCGTTGAAGCGAGCGGGTTTACCACTTTTCGGATGGCAAACATACAAGTTAAGGGCTCCCTGGAAGTCACCGCGAATGCGAGCCTTGAGGTTGGGAGCATTACCAGCACAGTGACAGTCGAAGCGACATCGGGCCAGGAACTGCAGACTGAGTCCGGCTCCCTCGGCGCGGAAATCTCTCAACAAGAGATCCATGACTTACCCATTCAAACCGGGAACCCAATCGAATTGGTGTTGACCCAACCGGGAGTTCAGGACGGCAACGGCTTCTCGTTCAGCAACGGGATGGGCTTTTCGGTGAACGGAACACGGCCGCGCGCCAACAATTTCCTGATCGACGGACAAGACAACAACGATAACTCCATCAACGGGCAGGCTTTCCAGACCACGAATCTCGGTGCCATTCAAGAGGTTACGATATTGACAAACGCCTATAGCGCGGAGTATGGCCGCGGCGGCGGGTCAGTCACCAACGAAATCATGAAGGGCGGGACAAACACTTATCATGGACAGGCATGGTGGCAGAATCGGAACAGCGCCTTTGCCGCCGTTCCGCCGCAATCGGCCTTAGGGGGCATTACCAAGAACCCGCAAGACAACGAAAACATCTTCGGATTTGCGTTTGGCGGACCAGTGAAGAAGGACAAGCTGTTTTTCTTTGGAAGCGCTCAATGGGACCGGGATTTCGCGGCTGCGGGCGCGTTTGCACTGCCTATCACTATTCCAACTGCTACTGGCATTACGACCTTACAGTCGTTGCTGCCCAATCCGAATGTTGCGCTGCTGATCGCTTCGTTTGGTGGGCTTGTCGCACCAATCAAGAGTAGTTCGATTGCGCTGGGTCCGGGCGCCAACGGTGTTGATCGTGGGTCCGTGGCCGTCGGAGACTTCACCCGGAGTGAAGGCTCCGTCGTTTCCCTTACTCGCGAGTGGGAAGTCCGAATGGATTACAACCCGACAAGTGTGGATAGCTTGCGAGGAAGCTACCGGCGAACGGACGGCTCGCTTTCTCCGGACTTTTTCAATTTCCCCACCAATCTACCGCCCTATGATACTCAGCAGGGAGGTCCGGCGCAGGCGTTCACTGGAGTGTGGAATCATACTTTTTCGACAAGAGCTTTGAACGAATTTCGTTTCTCTTATTCAAACATCAGCTTCAGCTTCGCTCCCACGGCCGCCAGTTTGGCGGGACCGCTGGCCAATACGCCAGGCATTACATTTGCGCAATCTCCATTGCCCGATCTTGGTATTCCAACAGGAATCGCGCAGTTCCGCGGTCACAAGTCTTACCAGTTTCAGGAAGCGCTCAGCTATACGTTTGGGCGGCACACGTTTAAGTTCGGCGGGGACATCGACTATCTGCAGGTGGACGACGGTGTGCCGTTTAACTCTCGCGGGACGATTACCTTCCAGAGAACTCCGGCGACCCAAACTACTCCCGAGATCACCGATCTGGCTAACTTCGTAGACAACTTTACCGGGCCCGGTGGAGCACTGTCCATCAATTTTGGAAACCAGGAAGTGCAACCCTTTGTGGGCATCTACGCCCCTTACGTGCAGGACACTTGGCATGTGAAGCCCAACTTCACACTTAACCTCGGCCTTCGGTATGAGTACTGGGGAGCGGTTGGCAATATTCTTCCATTCCCCACTTTGAATACTGCAGTATTCCCGCAGGGGCTTCCGGGGGCAGTTTTCCCCAACTACCTTTCCACGAAGCAGCAAGGTGATAAGAACAACTTCGCACCGCGCCTTGGTTTTGCTTGGACGCCAAAGTTCGGGAAGCGATTCCTTGGAGACGACAAGACCGTGATCCGGGGAGGGGTTGGAATGTTTTATGACGGGATCTTCACCAACATCCTGGACAACTCGGCAAGCTCGGTCCCCAATGTCCAGGGAGGGACGATAACCGCTCCAGCATTCACGGCTCCCAACGCCCCACCCCGCGGCCTCGCGAACGCGACAGGCTTGCTCGCTGGCGTACAGCCCGTGGCAAACCCGAAGGCAACCTTGAATACTATGTCCACTCACATCCTGAATCCGTTGACGTTCCAGTACAACCTGGACATCCAGCGGGAACTTCCGGGCGGATTCATTCTGACGGCCGCCTATGTCGGCACTCGTGGCGAGCACCTCTTTGCTAACCAGCAGTACAATCCCTTCAACCCCAATACCGGGATACGACTGAATCCAACCCTCGGCGATGTCGTTGTCCGCGACAATGCGGGCGACTCGAACTATAACTCCGGGCAGCTCACCGTGGACCGCAAGTTTTCTCACGGTCTGTTGTTGCGTGGAGCTTACACCTACTCGAAGCTCATCGATGATGCTTCCGAGGTATTTACCACCACAGGCTACAGCACGTTTTCGCAGGACCTCTTTAACCCGAAGGGGGATTACGGGCTGTCGGCTTACGACCGGCGTCATCGGTTTGTGATGACGTATATCTGGGATTTGCCATACCCTCACAGCGAAAACAATACCGGTATGAAGGTATTGAGCCAAGTGACTAGGGGTTGGCAGTGGGCTGGCACATTTACAGTCCAATCAGGTTCGCCTGAAACCATTACGGATGGTTTTGACAATAACGGAGACGGCCGATCGGGCGACCGGCCGGATCTGGCAAACCTGGCGGTTCCAATCAACTACAGCGCCGCTTGCTTTACCGCGAAACCCGCTACCAGTACATGCAATACGGGTGTTGGCTTCAGCTTTGACGGTGTCCACTTCGTAGACTTCAACACTAACTTCGGGGCCGATCCCAATACTGGTGCGTTTATTGCCACGAAAGATCAGTTCCACTTCGTCGTCATAAACCAGCCGGGCCACCTTGGCAACGTCGGGCGCAATACCTTTATCGGTCCTGGACAGTGGTTCTACAACACAAGCGCTCAGCGCTCGTTCAAGTTCAGGGAGCGGCAGTCGTTGACCTTGCGCGTCGAGCTCTTTAACGCCTTTAACCATCCGAATTTGTTCACGGACGGCGGCGTAAATGCCTACGATGTGGCTAGCAAGAACTTCGAAAACGTCGCCTCAACAATTGGTGCAACCAACGGATTCCGGCAGATCAAGTTCTGGCTGAAGTACGCTTTTTAGGGCCAGCTACCTGCTGATTTTCGGTTAGGAAAACTGGAGCCACAGTGCGTGGCTCCAGTTTTCGTTTCTCGGGCGCTCTTTCATGTTGGCCTCGACCTGCCGCGGACTCCGCATCCGCGCTCCGCTCAGTTTTTCTCTTGAGCGAGCCACTTTTGGCGCACCATTGCGTCTGGATCGAAGGATCTGTCTACAGATTCCTCAGGTGCGCAAGCCGGAACGGTGAGCCTAGGTGTTCGCGCAGATCAACCCAGTGCTGCTCTGGAATGGTGGAAAAAACCTCGACGACTTTAGGATCGAATTGCGTCCCGGAGCAGCGCCGAATCTCTTCGCGCGCGTGGGACATAGGCAGAGCACGGCGGTAGGGGCGGTCGCTGATCATCGCGTCGAGTGAATCCGCGATAGTGAAAATGCGGGCTCCCAGGGGGATTTGGTCACCCTTTAGGCCACGGGGATAGCCGGTCCCGTCGAAGAATTCCTGGTGCGCAAGGACGATTTCCGCAGCATCCCGCAGAAACGGGATGCGGATCAGCATGTTGTAGCCGATCTCGCAGTGCGTGCGCATGATCTGTTTTTCGTCGTCGGTGAGCGGCCCCGGCTTCCGCAAAATCCCATCGGGAATGGCCATTTTGCCGATGTCGTGGAGGAACGCCGCGCGCGCGAGAATGGCCAGGTAGTGATTTGGAACGGGCATGGCCTTGGCGATCGAAATGGTGAACGCCGTGACGCGCTGGCAATGACCTTCCGTCTCAGCATCCTTCAAATCCAGCGCGCTGCCTAGTGCTTCCAGCGTATCGTCGTAGGATTGTTCCAGCTGAGCCAATGCACCCGTGAGCTGTGCAGTGCGCTCCTCGACCTGTTGTTCGAGTTTGAGCTGGTAACTCCGGTTTTCCGCGACAAGTCGGCGGTGCTGAAGCGCTCGTCCAACTCCAAGAAAAAGCTGGTCTTTCTCGAAGGGCTTTAGGATGTAGTCGTATGCTCCGCGGCGAATCGCTTCCAGCGCCGTGGAAATGTCATGGATGGCTGTGACCATGATCACAGGGACTTCCGGGTCATACTCGCGCAACCAGTCCAGCAACTTGATTCCATCCATTTCGGGCATAATCATGTCGCTCAAGACAAGGTCCGGTGTGGCTTTTTTGACCTGCTCCTGAGCGGCGCGCCCATTGCTCACGGCCGTGCATCGATATCCTTTCGATTCGAGCATGGTGGAAACTACTTCTCGAATCGCCTCTTCGTCGTCTACGACCAGTATCTGTTCTAGCTCCACAAGTGTTTGCCCCCATCGCCATTATACGGGACGGCACACCAGTACTGAGGTAGCCTTGCCCATTAAGAAAACAGCATGTTAGCGTCGAAGGAAGCTCTAGAGAAGGCTTCGTGCCGTCAGCTACAAGATATCAAAGGGTTTTTATGTCGGGGCGGCGGCCATTCAGGCCGGGAGGCAGCGCATCGTGTTGGTGAACCAAGGCCTGCTCGGCATCGCTTTCTTCGAAGCGACGGCGTTCATTGTTCTGCTGGTCCTCTTTTTCATCTTCCAGCGCGATCATATCAATCGCTATTTCCGGTTGTGGGTGGCCGGGTGGCTCGTGTTCACCCTGGCCTCGCTCGCAGAAGTAGTCATGCTGGGCCGCGATCTTCCCCAGCTATGGCTTGCTGTGGTCATGGGACGAGTGGCGGCGATGCTCCTTTTTTCCGCCTCCATCGTCCAGTTTACGGCCGCAACCGGGAAGCGCGGCTTGCCCATTCTTCCGCTCGCGGGAGTCGTTCTCTTCGGCGTGTATTACTTTCAGCGCAGCGTCACGCCAGTCTATGGGAACGTGCAGTGGGGAACGGTGCTGCTGGCGAGCGCAGTCTCCCTTTGGGCTGGGATGGTGTTGTGGCGGTCGCGGCCTCTGCAAGGCGGGCACGGTGTGCGATTGCTGGGGGGCATATTCCTCTTGACCGGGTTGCACGGCATGGACCGTCCCTTGTGGGTACAGCACCCTTATTTCTTGTTACGCGTGGCGTTTGACCACTTGCTGGGCGTGGCCTTGGGCATTGGCATGGTGGTAGTGGTCTTGGAAGGCGCGCGGGCAAGAACGGTCGAACTAAACGAGAAATTGCGCCGACTCACTCTGCTGACCACTGCGAGCACGCAAACGTTGTCCGTCCAGGAAGTCCTGGACCGGGTCCTCGCTCATCTTGTGGAGAGCTTGGGAGCCACGCATGGGCTGGTACGGTTGCTCGAAGGTGAAGGAGACAAGGCCCAGCTCGTCGTGCACGCTTCTGTGGGCTTTCAGCAGGAGTATCTGAAAAAGTTCGGAACACTTCCCGCAAAAACACCCTGGTCTCAGCAGGTCATGAACAAAGACTGCGAGTTCTTGCGTTTGGAAGATGAACAGGACTCAGGGGTACGCCAGAGAATGGCAGAGAGCGGCATCGTCAACGTCATTACCTTGGCTCTGCCGGGCAAGGATGGACCGCTCGGGATCATCGCGATCGGTTCGACGAGAAGCGAGCAGTTTCAGGACGACGAGATTTCTTACCTCCTCAATATAAGCAATTTGCTGGGATTGACGCTTCAGAACGTCCGTCTCTTCGAACAAGTGGCCACTGTCCAACAGCAGTGGGCATACACCTTCGATTCTATTGGTGACCCGATCCTGGTTCACGATCGCCAAGGACGCATCCTCCGCTGTAACTTGCGATTGGGTCATCTCCTCGGCAGGGATTCGCAACTGCTCGTTGGCCGTGGAGTCACTGACCTCCTCGCGCGAAAGAACATTTCTTACAAGCTCTGCCCGTATTGCGAGGGCGTCGCGGGGGAAGGAGATGATCCGGACCCTTGGCTGCAAGGCTACTTTCTTGCCTCGAACTCCACTTTCACCGATCCCGCAGGAAACTTGCTGGGCACTGTGCATGTGCTGAAAGACATCACGGAAAGAAAGCGCGCTGAGGAGAAATACCGCACGCTTGTCTCGAGCGTCCAGGAAGGTGTGTTCATCTCTACTCCACAGGGGCGATTCCTGGACTTCAACATCGCCATGATGCGGATGACGGGCTATGACACCCGCGACGAGTTACTGGGAGCCGACATTCCGGGCACGATGTATGCAAATCCTGCGGACCGCGACCGGCTCAGGAAACTGCTTCAGGAGCATGGCTCCGTGGCGGACTTCGAGTTCGAGATGAGGCGCAAGGACGGCGAGATTCGCACTGTGATCGAGTCCTCCATCGCGGTCAAGGACGCGGCCGGGACTGTCACCGCTTACCAGGGCTTTCTGCTGGATATTACCGAGAGAAAGCGCGCGGAAATGGAGGTCCGGCGGCGGAATCGCGAGCTCCTGGTATTGAACTCCATAGGTCAGACACTCACGGAGTCCATGGACTTGGGCGATTCGTTGCATCGCACCCTCCGGCAAATGGCCGAGCTGTTCAGCCTCGATGCATGCGCGCTGTACCTCTTTGAGGAGGAAGGGTCGAAAATCAGGCGTGTGGCGGCGGTGGGTCACCGGTCCGAGTACGCCAGGAATTTCCCCGCGGTCGCTGTGAAGCCGGAGCTGCTGCACCACATCAAGGCTGTGCACGCGACTTTTCTATCGGTGCAGGGACTGCCGCTGCCTGCCATATTTCGCGAGACTCAGAGGAAAGAGGAGCTTCTGTCGGCCTATGTCGTGGTGCTTTGGTCAAAGGACCGCGTTATTGGAGGCCTGACGGTCGGGAGCCGCACGCCGAAGGAATTCTCACCAGGGGACGTTAATCTGCTTATTGCTGTCGGCAGCCAGCTTGCGAGCGCCATCGAGCGTAGCACCCTCTATGAGGAGGCTAGGCAGGCGTACGAAAATCTGCGCCGTGCGCAGGAGCAGCTCTTGCATAGCGAAAAGATGGCCGCCGTCGGTCAATTAATTTCGGGCGTGGCGCATGAACTTAACAACCCGCTCACGGCAATTCTCGGGTATAGCCAGTTGCTTACTTCCAGCGGACAGATGGGGCCGCAAGGGCTAGAATACTCCGACAAGCTCTATAAACAGGCGCAGCGAACCCACCGCATCGTGCAAAACCTGCTTAGCTTTGCCCGCCAGCACAAACCGGAGCGCGTGCTGGTGCAGTTGAATATGATTTTGGAAGAAACCCTAGCCCTGCGTGACTACGACTTGCGCATGAATCATATTCGGGTTCACCTGGAGCTTGCTCCTGACCTACCTCCCACCTCCGCGGACCCTCACCAGCTTCAGCAGGTGTTCTTGAACATGGTTAACAATGCCGTGGACGCCATGCTGGAACACTCCAGCGAAGGAGATCTCTGGGTGCGAACGAGCGCCAATGGAGACCGGCTATTCATCGAATTCACAGACAGTGGCCCGGGCGTAAAAGATGCATCGAAGGTCTTCGATCCTTTCTACACGACGAAACCTGTTGGCAAGGGCACAGGACTTGGTCTCAGCATCTGTTACGGCATTATTACCGAGCACGGTGGGTCCATCCGCGTGCGCAATGTTCCTCCGCGGGGAGCGTCCTTCACCATCGAAGTGCCGCACCAATCCGTTAAGCCGCTTAAGAATTCCGACTCGCTGCAGCCGATGGAGCAGGCGAGGGAAGGACGTATCTTGCTGGTGGATGAGGACGATTCAGTACTGGAAGCCGTCCGAGCCATTTTGCTTGGGCGGGAGCATGCAGTGGAAACTGCAAAGAGCGCAGCAGGTGCAATGGCTCTTCTCGAGCAGAAAGAATTCGATTTGGTTGTCGCGGATCTGGACCTCGCTGCCACGGCGGGGCGCAATATACTTCATGATTGGATCATTGCCCGCAGGCCAGGTTTGGCAAAGCGTTGTATTTGGATGCGCGGAGCCGCCCCGCTGAGCAAGTCTCCGCACGAGGCACCCTACCAGGGGAATCAAATTCTCCAGAAACCGTTTAAGGCGGCTGACCTGCTTGCCGCGGTGGATGGAGCGTTAGCGGGAGTCCAAACGGCGCCCGTCGAGGGTTGAAGCAAGTTTTGCTGCCTGTGCAGCCCGTTCCCCAAGTTCCCTCATGGCCGTTTCCAATCTTACCGCCAGCCTGCTCACAACCTCGCTCAGTAATCCTAACTCGGGAAGCGGCGCAAACCCGAAGCGGAATTTGATGCGGAGCAGTTCATAGTGCAAGAAAAAAATCAGCCCCAGACGCAGCCGGGCGAATTCTTGTCCCACGCCGACTTTCGGCGACATAGTGGAAATAACGCGCGCCAAACGCCACAACTTGAGGAAATTATTGCGCAGGCAATACAAATACTCCAGCACAATCTTCCTCCTCTCTTTTCGCGTTCTCTTGCTCAACTCGCGCGAGCCCCGGGCCGCAAGGAATTCGAAATCTTCCGCCGCCATCGCCTGCTGCACTTGCCTAAGATAGGTCGCGTGACTCCGTCCTGATTCCTCCAGGAAGGCGAGGTCGTTTTCGGGCTTCCCGTGCCTCTCAGGCTCACGCAGGACGGCCACGAGCAGAATCAAGAGGAGTATCGCAAAACCAGCTAACAACAAGAGCGCGATATTCAATTTGGACGTGCCTCCAGTTTCCAGAGTCGCAGGAGTTTTTCATTGACCCGGCGCAATTGCTCATCAATTTCGGGAGAGAGTCGCTGATATTCGGAATCCGAGAGCCAGGCAATTTGCCGATCCTCGGCGGGGAAGGGCTTCCAGACAGCCACCACCCAAATGGCCAAGGCAGCCACAAACGACAGCGTAGTCAGAAATTCCCACCTCACCTGATGGAGATCGAAGTCCTTGTGAAAAAAAGCTTGAATAAAGGTATAAATCAAGACTTCAACGCAGGAATTGAGACAAAATCCACCGAGAATCCTCTTGTAGGCGATGGGAACCCGAATAGAGTAGTAACGAACAAGGAGCAGGCAGGCGATAACTGCGGTGGCAAAAGTGAGATGATAGCCGCGGTTGAGTTCGAACAACCGCTCCCCTGCAGTATGGCCGCGGCTTGTCAGTTCCACGACAATCACGACGAGCACTGAAGTGGAAGCAAGCGCGCGCCATCCGAGTCCCCAAATGCCCGGGTATGGTTTGAGAGTTATGCGTAGAATCTCAGTCGTGGCCAGAGCCTGCGCGATGAGAGTAACGAATTCGGAAGCCCAAGAGAGGGTCAGAAAGTTGGCGGAACTAATCCCAGGAATGAGGTACAAGAGCAGGATGAATCCGGCTTGGCAAATATTAAGTGTTGTGTAGGCAGTGAAAAGTGGCACCCTCCGGAAATTCCCCTTCAAGAGCAAGAGAATCAGCACGATCAATTGGCCCAGGATGCTGCAGGCCCAGGTCGATTGGAGGTAGAGAGGCATGCTGCTCATTGCCGTTGGATGCTAGCATGTCTTGACTGGCAGGTAAACAAATTAGCTGGATCGCCGACGATACACAGTTGGTACTGTAACGATCCCTCAGGACGCCGAGGCTTGGCAGAATTTATCAGCTTGACGGGTGCCGGCCCGCCGAGCGCGATCGAGAGCGCGGGAAAGTGAACAGTCTTACCTAGCACTCTTCCCCGTGTGTGGAGGGAGCGGAAACGCCATATTGGATTAGAAGCTTCTTAGAAAAGTACTCCGCAACCCGTCGTTCCTTGCGTGGCGGGTTGCGGAGCTTGGAAGACCCTCCGCCTTTATGCAATCCGTCCCGGCGGGGGCGGAATTGGAATAGGAGAGCCGCTGGCAGTAAGGGTGGCGAATCCCGGCGGGGGTGGAATTGGGATGGGTGAGCCGCTAGCAGTGAAGATGGCGAATCCCGGCGGGGGCGGAATTGGAATAGGTGAGCCGCTTAAAACAGCTACGGATACGGCGGCTGAGCGATTACTGGATAAGTGTTTGACCGAGCTGTTAACAGGTAGTACGATCAAAATCGCGCAGACAAACAGACCGAAGCGAACTAACATGTTTTTCGTCATGGATGAACCCCTCCTGGCTCAACCATGAAGAAGAAACAGATGGCTTGGTGGGATTGATAGAAAGCGTTCCGTCTACAGAACGCTGCAAGGGTTGAAAATGATTTCGCAGTTGCAGCAAAACCGCCGGATCATTCAGGATTTCACCCTGACTACTCTTGCTGGAATTTCAGGGGAGTTCGGCCGTCTAACTTACATGGCCTCTCTGCGCGATCTCTCGACCGGGCGATACGAGCATGCGGGACTCGCCGCCCTTTATCCCGATGAGGCAATGCAGCAAGCGCTGCAACTCTGTCATGAACAAATCTTCGAACGCGTCCTGGAAACTCCCCTGGCGCGGCAGGAGATCGACTTGAAGGAATGTCTCGAACGAATGCCAGGTGGCCTCTGCCCTGTGCTGGCGCACTGGCGACGTCTGGAGGCCTACCGGGTCTTGATGCCGGAGCGCGCTCCCGGCTATCTCAAGGAGCTTTTCTGCTCGAATCTCCGCGCGCTGCTGGAGATTCTCCAGGAAGAATGTTCCAAGGCTCATTCAGCCGGGTAACCATACCTACGACCCGGCCGACCACTTCCGCTTCTTCTGGAATGTGCCAACCCTCCGGCGCACAGCGCGAAAGCGGATGTGGCTGCATCAGCAGGCGCGTGCCATCCTGATGGAACCATCCGCATCGGTAGCCGTCGCGAACTTCGACAAAATACATGGGCCGGTCGTATTCGTTGGCCCAATTGTCGTCTTCGACGCGTCGCACGCTGACATCCACGAGAACCACACTGCCAGGACGCAGCAACGGCATCATGCGCCGGTCCGACAAACCAATGTAACCGTACCGATGGCGCACGCTTCCATTCGTAAGCACCCCTTCAAGGCTTCCCCACTGCTCGACCATGCGACATAGCAATTCCGTTCGCTTTGGATCGAATGCCGGATCGAATCGCAAGGGAGTTTTGAGAGAGAAGGGAGGCGCAGCAAGATGCGTGTGGGGCGCGTGAAACGCCCCGCCGTCTGGGAAACAGTCTTCGATGGGAACATCGTACCACCGGAATATTTCGAGCGGATTCAGATGGTAAACGACGGCGAGCGTGTAAAGCTTGTGAAGTCCTGGGGTTACTCCGCGGTTTTCTATATCCGCCAGTCGGCTAATATGAAGAATCAATTCCGGACGGCCGCGTCGCGCCGCTAATTCAAAACTGGCGCGTTCGACGTCGCGATAGGTAAAACCAAGTCGTTCACGGGCTTGCCGTAGACGAAGTCCGGGAAGCATGTATTCCTCGGGAGAGCAGGGAGTTAACACCGCAGAGTATAACAGAGTTATCATTCTGTTAAGGAATCAGAACAGCGCACCGTGGATTTCTTCGGATGAATTATTCTCATGGGGCCCAACACGAAATCGCACGCCGAAACTCAGCACTTTACGTCCATCCCGATCCTCATTTCGTTTGTCCCAATTTGGGGCTCCGGCTGCAACTCCTGAAGCCGTAGCTCGGCCGGAGCAGCAACCTGTACTCGAGAAGGTGCGAGGTTTCCTCCCCGCACCACTCTCTTCCGGTCGCGGCCATCCTCTATCGTTATCTGGTATTCTGCAAAGACTATGTCTCTTGCGATCAAAAGAGTTGCTAAATCTCTGTGCATATTTCTGTTGACCGCATCGTGGCTTGTTTGTGGATGCACTCATCGCGTGCAGCCAACCGCAGCTCCGCCACCCCCGACGGCGCTGCCCGCAGCAAAGCCAACTGCAGCGACGCCACCCGCGACCGCGCCGCCCGCGTCGGCTCAGCCGAAGTTGGACAATGTTGAGTTTGTGGCGACCGCCGATGAAGTGCTGCAGCAGATTAGCGAGATCACCGGGCTGAAGCAGCTTATGCCTCTGAATAAAACATTGCGATCCCGCGATGAGATACGCGCCTATGTCATACGCGAAATGGATGACGAGAAAAACCCGGCGGAGCGGTACGGAGAGACGAAGAGCGCCCAAGCGTTCGGCTTGATACCTAATGGATTCGACCTCGATACCTTTATGGTGGATTTGCTGACCGAGCAGATCGCTGGTCTCTACGACCCCAAAGCCAGGGAATTTTACATTGCGGATTGGATCCCGCTGGAAGATCAGCGCATGGTCATGGCTCATGAATTGACCCACGCGCTGCAAGACCAGCATTTTCAGATCGAGACGTGGGTTAAAGCGGTGCGTCCGAACGACGACGCAGAGCTTGCCCGCGAAGCCGTGCTCGAAGGCAGCGCCATGGCCGCAATGATCGATTACCTTCTAAAGGGAACGGGGCGCAAAGTTGAAGATTTGCCTGAAATTGATCCTTCCGTTTTTGCCGGCGATTTGTCGAAGACTCCTAAGCTCCAACAAGCCCCTCAGTTTCTGAAGGATGCGCTGACCTTTCCCTATTTTGCAGGATTGACATTTTCGGCGGCCGTCCTCAAGCCGGCGGGGTGGAACGGCTTGTCGGCCGTTTTCATAAAGCCGCCGCTCTCCACCCAACAAATCATGCATCCTGCCCTCTACAAATTGGGAAGGGCTCCTGCCGCGGTCACAATACCTTCGGTCGAGAAACTGCTCGGCTCGGACTGGGCGAAAATTGATGAAAATGTTATGGGCGAATTCGGCTGGAAGGAAATTCTGAAACAGTTTCTCGATGAGGACAGGGCCAAGCCTGTTGCCGCGGCATGGGAGGGAGACCGTTACATCCTATATGAGCAGAAGAAGACGAAAAAGCTGATCTTGGTGGCGCGCTTACGGCTGGATAGCGAAGATCACGCCGGGCGTTTTTTTGGAGAGTATTCGGAAGCGCTTCAAAAAAAGTATGGGATCCACGTGAATGTTCCTGGCCAGCCCGATTTCTTTTTCTTAGATACGCCGGGCGGCGGAGTATTTTTGCGATGCATCAAGACCGAGTGCATCTCGGTGGAGGGCACGAGCCGGGCTGTGTTTGACGACATCAATGGGATGATTGGCTGGCCTGCCGTCGCTTCCGCGCCCAAGGTCGCGGTTGCCACTCCGCAACATTTTGCGAATAACCCTCTTGTTTTCATGGAGGAGCAGAAACCCAGTCTCTTAGCACAGCCCTAAAGGCATGATTTGGCGCCCAAGAGGCTAGTCAGGTTAAGTAAATTGATTATTTAACACAGCGGTTAAATACGGACAGGCATGCCCCCGCCCGGTTTTTCGAGCTTGGCTTGCGTTCCAGGCGGTTAATTCGACTCAACAATTTTTCCGCCAACCGCGACGTGCGCGCTGCGCCGTACGGATCGCGCGGGCTACTGCGCATGCGCTGAAGCTTGGCCAAGCCCAGGCGAGCAAATTCCGCGGCGCGAGCAGAATCCTTTGCACGGCGTTCGTAATGGATAGCAAGCTGTTCACACGCCAGAACGCCATCCTGCGGATCCGCGACCAGCTCGATCCAGAGCTTGGCAGCGGCAGCGTGGTCGCCACGGTGTTTGGCTAGAAGAGCAAGCTCGCGGCACGCGCGCGGGTGGAATTCGTCCGGCAAGCCAAATTCGATGGCTTGCGAGCAAGCGATGCGAGCGCGGTCGGAATCGCCGCGACGTTCGAGGAACCGCGAAAGGCCGAATAGATCGAGGCTGTCGATTCCATCGCGCTCCGCTTCTTGCGAAGCAAGAAGGGAATTAATTTTGCCAAAGAGAGCGGCAAGCCCTCGCAAATCCATCTGATTGTGGCGGGCCACGCCGACAAGCGGCTCCGAAGAGCCGCCGCGAAGATAGTCGAAGTAATATTGCGGAATGAGCGCAGAGGCGATGTCGTCCTCGCGATGCCAGCCAAGACGAGCAGCATCGAGGACGCGGCGCTCGAGCTCGATAAGGCGGACGGAGCCGAGGCGAAGTTTCCAAAGGGCGCGCGCAGGATGCAGAAGGTCGAGATGCGCGGAGAGTCTCGGCGTGGAAATGGCGCGCGTCATGGTGAAGCGATTTTCGAGGAGCGGCCAGTCGAAAGATTTGCCGTTGAAGGTGACGAGAACGGGGCGCTCCGCGAGGCGCGCGGCGAGTTCATGAAGAAGAGAATGCTCTTCGGAAAAATCGCGCATGAAAAACTGTTCGACTTGAAGCCCCCCGGCGTCCCACCAGGCAATGCCCACGAGAAATGGATAGGTGCCTGTGCCGCCG
>JBGPLB010000003.1:0-69358 GCA_041486245.1 Candidatus Acidiferrum sp. | reverse complement strand
GGCCGCTGAATTCGGATCGCGCTGCTGGATCTGGCGGAATTCTTCGAGGGCGCAGTCGAATTTTTTCGCCCACAAACAGCTCTGCGCAAGGACTTGCCGCAACTGAAGATTGTCTGGATCGGCTTTGGCGGCGAGCGAAAGATGCTTGGACGCTTCCGCAAAACGGTTCGCACCGTAATAGCTCATGCCAAGCAGCGCGCGTGCCTGCAGATTGCCCGGCTGGGCGGCCAGAGCGGCGGCGAGCGGGGAAACGGCTGCTTCGAAGCGCCCCTGCTTGAATTCCGCGAGGCCGAGATTTAACTGGATTCCCGGAAGCTGGGGGTCGAGTGCGAGAGCCTTTCTGTAAGCGGACGCGGCTTGCGGATATTTTTGTTGTTTCGAGAAGACTACTCCCAAGCTTGCGAGCGCTGCGGCATCGCGCGGGTTCTGCTTGACCACCGCCTGCCAAACTTGCGCCGCTTCGTCCAGTTTCCCTTGCTGTTCAAGAGCGATTGCTTCGGAGGGGCTGGGTTTAGAGGATTGGGCCGCAACACAACCTGGCCAAAGCAGCCCGAGAGCCGCCAGCGTGAAGAGAGAGCAAGAAATGCCTGAACTAGTGCCCCGAGGGCGCAATGCAGGCCGGCGAGTTCGAAGTAGAAGAGCGGCGCGATGGAACAAAGAGCTCACGCGTCAATGATAGCGCAGTGCTTTCACGCTCGGGCCAGCAATTGGGGCTGCGACAGTCTTGAGCCGGCGCCTTCAAAAAGAAAACGCCCCGCTCGCAGTGCGTGCGAGCGGGGCGGGGTGCTGCTTCCGGGGTGGTTAGAAGTAAATCTTCCCGCCGAGCTGGAAGATTCGTGGGTCAGCGGCGGAAGTGAGTTGGCCGAACTTGCTGTCGCCGAGGTTAGTGCTTACGTTTTGGAACTGAGTATGGTTCCAAGTGTTGAAGCTCTCGACGCGCAACTCCAGACGGCTGCCGCGCGATTCGCTGAGCAGGAAGCTCTTGAAGAGAGACAGGTTCCAGTTATCGAAACCAGGTCCCCGCAGAGAGTTGTGGCCCAGCGTCCCAAAGGCACCAACCGCCGGTGCGGTGAATGCCGAGGGATCGAACCACTGGGCAACCGTGTGTGGATAAGAGACGGTGCCGGTCAAGTTTGGCCGGTTGGCGGCATTGGGGAGGCCGTTGCCGCTTTGGTTGCCGCTGAGACCGATGTTGAGCGGCAGACCGGAGCCTGCAGACACAATACCGGAGATTTGCCAGCCGCCAATCGTAGACTTTACAAGCCGGCTCGCGCTATTGCGGAACACGGGTATGTCGTAGATGAAATTGATTGCGGCAATGTGCGTTCGGTCATAGCCGCCTGGGCCAACGTCGTAACGCCATCCGATGTAGGGATTTGAAACGTTGCCGAGATCTCCGCCGCCGTTGCCGGCATTGGTCGGATCGATGGTACGCGACAGCGTGTAGTAGGCGCGAAGCTGAAGGTCACGGCCGACCTGCGAGTTCAAATCCACCTGAAGCGCGTTGTAGTGCCCGTTGGCTTCGTTGGATGCCTGGCGAATGGAGTGGAAACCCTTAAAGGGCAGGGTCGGCTGCGAGCTGTAGTTGGCGCCACCGATGAGCGCAGGGAGCACGCTCGGGTCAGGCAGATTGTACTCGGTGTAATCGTTCTGATGGCGGTTCTGGTTGCCAACATAGGAAACCGATAACACCGACTTGGCACTCAGCGAATGCTGCACGCCAACGCTCCACTGGTAGCTGACCGGCAGCTTATAGTTGTCAACGGCAAGACCAGTGATGTCCGCGGCATTGATTGGACGGCTAGCTGCGCTCCCACTGGCAAGTGCGATGCCCGGGTTCGCCAACGTTACGCTGTTGAGGGTGACGCCCAAGCTGAACGGGATATTGGGGCCGGCGTTGTACATGTCGTTGCCCTGGATGCGCTCGTACATCGCGCCGAAGCCGCCGCGAACCACGGTCTTGCCGCTGCCAGTCAGGTCATAGGCAAAGCCGATTCGAGGACCGAAGGCGGCCCAGTGATTGTTCACTAGACCCTTGGGGACACCGTTCTGGCCAGGGATGCCGATGCCATTGAGGTAAAGGGGAACACCGGCAAGAATCGAATTGGGGCTAGTGCCAAGGCCGGGACTGATTGCAGTGCAGCCAGGATCCGCGGGCCCGCTGCAGATGTTGTGAGCGGTATCGAAAGTGGCCGCGTTGGCGGTGTTGTAAAGTGACGGGTAAAAGTTGCCCATGCGGTTGTTGGCTTCGTAAGTGTGCGGCACACCGTCCCAGCGCAAGCCCAGGTTCAAGGTGAGCCGGCGGTTTACGCGCCAGTTATCCTGGACGTAGGCGGCCCAAGAGACGTTGTTCCAATAGCCGTGATCTTGAACCGCGAGTTCGTTGTAGCTCTTTGCGGTGCCGAGCAGGAAATCAGCAAGGTCGTTGCCGGCCTTGCTCTTCTGACCAGCAGGCGTGGTAAACGTCCCGTCAAAGTTGAAGGAACCCTGGGTCGTACCGAACAGGTCCTGAACCTTCTTATAGATTGCCCAGCTTGCTCCGAACTTGAGTTGGTGCGTTCCCTTGGTGAGGGATAGGTCGTCGCGGACCTGGTAATCGTCAGCCTTGTTCGTCCAAGGCCAGCTGGCGATTTCGAAATGGGAGTTAATTCCGCCGTTCAAATCGATATTCGGGATGCGGTTCGAATTATTCGGGCCGGTGAAGAGCCTGGAATTCGTGGAGACGTAACCGCTCGGGAGGGCCAGGCTAGCCAAACCGGAACCCGCAAATGGGATGATGTTGATGCGGTTACCGTTGTAGTTGAAGGCAGCCTCGTTGATCAGCGTTGGGCTAATGCTATAGGTGGTATGGATAACGGCACTGTACGACGGGTTGCCAAACGTGTCGCCGACGGTAGGAACGTTGGCACCGCTCCACTGACTGATCCCGAAGCCCTGCGAGACCTGTTCGGCGATGTAGTGGCCAAACACAGAAAACTTGCTGCTGAAGTTGTGATCGATGCGGACAATCTCTTCCTTCAAATTCGTGGGAGAGTTGTTGCCGCCGATAAACGTGGGGCGCCCGTTAGAATCAACGGCATTGGCCTTGGGGAAAATTCCAGCGGTGAGCAAAGCCGTCGCGTTCGGAGAGATCATACAGGCCGGAATAATGTTGCCCGGAAACGGCGATCCCTGGACAACTCCCGCAGGGGCAGCGCCACCGGGACAATTGCCAAAGAGGACGTTTGGAGCAACTTGCGCGGCGCTCGGGACGTTGATCACGGCGGTGTTGGAGCTAAAGTTACCGCCATAAGATGCAGGGTCCGGAACCGTTTGGTTGGTGAGACCGCCGTTAATATATTTGCGCCATTCCATGTTGTAGAAGAAGAAAGTCTTGGTTCTGTTTGGGTTGTAAAGCTTGCCAAAGGTTACGGGGCCGCCTACGTTAAAGCCGAAGACGTTCACGCGCAGCTCTGCAACCTTTTGCGGCGCAGGATTGAAGAAATTGCGCGCATCGAAGGCGTCGTTGCGGTTGAACTCCCAGGCGGAAGCATGCAACTGGCTCGTACCAGACTTAAGAACCATGGTCATTGTGGCAGCCGAAGAGAGGCCATAGTCAGCGCTGTAGTTGGAAGTGAGAGCTCGGAATTCTGCGATGGAGTCAGAGGATGGAGCAATGCTCATGCCGCCCGCGCCTCCGCGGTCGTCATTTTCGCCGCCATCGAGTAAATAGATGTTGTGGTTCTGGCGCATCCCGTTGAATTGCACCCCAGCATCGCCACCAACCGGTGTGTTCGGAGCGGAGGGATTGATGCGACTCGAGGCTCCAGGCGCCAGAGCAGCTAGCTGGTAAATGCCGCGCCCGTTCACGGCAAGCTGCGACAATTGCTGGCCGGTGATGAGGTTACTGGCTTCTCCAGAATCAGTCTGAACGCGCACAACATTGGCTTCGACAGTAACGGTTTCCTGAGCGGCGCCCATCGTCATCTGGAAATCAACGCGAATGCGGTCGCCAACGTTCAGCACGATGCTCTTCTGCTCGGCTACCTTGAATCCAGCAGCCGTGGCTTTAACGTCGTAGTGGCCGATACGAAGATCCGGCGCGACGTACTGGCCGGCATCGTTCGTCGGATACGTTCGACTCAAGCCCGTCTCGGCATTTGTGATGGTTACAGCCACATTCGGTACAACGGCACCGGAAGGATCGGTAACTGTCCCTACGATGGTGGCTTGTTGAGCGAAGGTCGAAAACGAAAAACCAATCAGGGCAACTAAGAGAACAAATAAAAAGCGGAGCCGAAAAGGATTGACTACAAAAACGATATTCTTCGCAGACGGTGACAAAACACTCATAGTTACGCCTCCACACCCCACGGCGATTGGAAACGCCGTTAACGTAAACGGAGCTTTTCACTGGAGCCACAGTGTTGTCAAGCACTTTTTTTAATTTGTAGCAGCTGCGACCCTGATGCTTACCTTTCCACTGACTGCGGCGAGACCGCCGGACGGTGAACCGGGAGGCCGGTTTTGATACTGTTAGTAATGGAGCAGATTCTGAACGCGCGGGCCTGCTCGTGACGCGCAACGAACGAAGTTCCGCAACTGACTCCTAGTTTGGAGTCCATCTAGGAATTATTGATGACGTCTCCAAGTCCATGGCCGAAGCAAGCCAGTCGCTTAAAACTGAGAGCAGCAGCGAGTTTGATTTCAGTCACTTCTCTCATCTTTTTGCTCGCCCTGGGCTCACCCGGCCAGCAGGGGCCAGATCAGAAGACAAAGCAGCCTTCTTCGGGGATGGGAGTTGCAACCGGCGCTGCGCATCCCGCAGTGAAGGACTCACTTTCCCGGCCAATCACGGCAGGAGGATTTGTCGACGGCGCAACGGTTGTGTTCAGCGACATTACCAAACAAGCTGGCCTCGAGAAGTTCCTGCATCGTTCTGGAGCTCCGGAGAAAACGACGATCCTTGAAACCATCGGCTCCGGCGTGGCGTTGCTCGACTACGACAACGACGGCTGGCAAGACATCTATCTGTTGAATGGTTCCACCGAAGCGGCTTTGAAGGGGAAGGAAGCTCCGCCGCGAGCCATGCTCTTCCACAACAATCATGACGGCACTTTTACGGATGTCACGGAGAAAGCGGGTGTGGCCAACAAGCGCTGGGGATTTGGCGTGGCCGTGGGCGACTATGACAATGACGGCTGGCCGGATATTTACGTCGCGAACTTTGGCAAGAACCGTCTCTATCACAACAACCACGACGGCACCTTTACGGATGTTGCTGAGAAGGCAGGCGTGGCGCTAGGCGGCTGGTCGGCTGGACCCACGTGGGGCGATTACGATCACGACGGATTGCTGGATTTATTTGTACCGGGCTATGTGAAGTACGACGTGGACAATCCGCCGATTGCGGGACAAGGACGAATTCCACCAAATTTTTGTCAATTTCGAGGGATTGCCGTGATGTGCGGACCGCGAGGCTTGCCGGGAGAGAGCGACCACCTGTTCCACAACAATGGCGATGGTACGTTTGCGGACGTCAGCGTTAAAGCCGGCGTTTCCGATCCGAACCGTTACTACGGCCTGGCTTCGGCATTCGTGGACGTAGATGACGATGGGTGGGTGGACCTGCTGGTGGCAAATGATTCCACGCCGAACTATCTCTATCGCAACAAGCACAACGGCACATTTGAAGATGAGAGTTATGCCTCGGGATTCGCACTTAGCGAGGACGGACGCGAGCAGGCATCCATGGGGATCGCTGTCGGCGATTACCAGCACACCGGCAGAATCGATCTGTTCACCACAACGTTTTCCGACGACTACAAGACGCTTTACCGAAATGACGGCGGAGGAAGCTTTTCTGACGTTACCTATGCGGCGGGGCTTGCCGGTCCGACAACTCCATTTCTATCCTGGGGAACCGGCTTTCTCGACTACGATAATGACGGCTGGCTTGACCTTTTTATTGCCAACGGGCACGTGTATCCGGAGGTGGACAAGCAAGATTGGGGAACAACCTGGGCAGAACGCCCCCAGCTTTTCCGAAACCTTGACGGAAAGAAATTCCAAGAGGTGCCCCCGGCAACGGGGAGTGGCCTTGCGGCCGTGATTACCGCCCGAGGCGCTGCATTCGGCGATATTTTCAACGATGGCGCGATCGATGTCGTGATCAATAACATCGATGCAACACCTACATTGCTGCGAAATGTGCTGAAGACCGGCAATCATTGGCTGGACCTGAAGCTCATCGGCGGGCCAAAGAGTCCGCGGGATGCTAACGGAGCAAAAGTATTTCTGACGGCAGGCGGAGTTCGCCAGCGGGGAGAGGTATATAGCGGCGGATCCTACGGCTCGAGCTCAGATCAACGCATCCATTTTGGGTTGGGCAAAGCCACTGAGGTAGATTCGATTGAGGTTTATTGGCCAAGCGGGGCAAGACAAAAAATCACGCCGGCCGGAGTTGATCGCATCTTAACAATCCGCGAAGCAAAGGATGAAGTCGAACGAAACAAGCCGGGATGAGGACACCGGAGCATCGAGGTTCAGCGGTCCAAATGGAAAAGGCGGTCAAGGGTTTTGACTGACGGGAACGTTTCTGTTGGGTATGACTTCCAAAGCGATGTTATTGGGCAGGAAAGCGTCTGCCTCGACCGACCCGGGAGGGCCATCGTGTGTAAACGTGGCAGACGCGAGATACTCGACGGGAATGTTGACGTCCTTACCCGTCCCGACGGTTTTGCAAACTGTACCGTTTGCAGGGATGGTCAGCGCGATGGGTAACGGTTGGAGAGTTTTTCCCGACACAGGCGTTGCGTTCAGGACTCCAGAAATCAGCAGCTCGGTTGTGTTCGTGAAACAGTAGGACTCCCGGGGGGTATGGATTTCCTGTGCGGTGTCTGTGGAAAAAATCTTAAAGTTGGTGAACGAGTGGCGGCGGTAGAAGCGGTGTCCGCCCAATTCGACATAAAGATCGGCCGATTGCGGGAGCCAAAGTTGCTCATTCCGCGTGCGGAAGTGAACTGATGCGTATTCAATCGAGATGTGGTCGCGCACAAGGTGGATCTTCTCGACCGGTTTAAGTAAATCGGATTCGAGCCGGACGACCTGATAACTGCGCGCGTCGATCCATGCACGGCCAGTCAGCTGGACTGGATAGCGAACCCCCCCGATGACATACGACCGGAACGGATTAAGCTGGTTCGGCTTTTCTTCGAAATGAACCAGCCACGTTGGATGTCCTTTCCACTCTCCGAGCCCTTCACAAGTGAAATGGAAACCACTCGCGAGCAACGGATGAAAGATGAGGCCATGCTCGGAAAGGTTTTCGGTGATGATTCCTGACGGGAACTGTTGCGCGCGGACGATGCCGCCGTTACGGTATTCCTGCAATTGGAATCCGCCCTGCGCATCGTGGGACACGGATACAACGTAATCAAACGAGCGAACGTCCGCAGCGCCAGGCACTCCGGCTGCATTCAGTTTGTAATGTTCGACTCGCTCGGAGGCGTTAAATTTTTGTAGCGTGTTCAAAAGCTGCTCAGCGCGGTGGCCCGCACCCAGCAAAATCGTTGGGAGAGAGCAAGGAACATCCACAGCGACCTGGGAGACGATCTCGTCCATGCGCGGAGGAATCAGGGCGTTTCGTGCGGTAGCAGCAGCGGCGTTCGGTTGAGCGGGAACATTTGCGGCAGCAGTTGCCGGGACGGGTGCGGCAACGGATGGTGCGGCGGCAGGTGACGGGGCGATGTCTGAATCTGCAGGCACCGTCGCTGGAACCGACGCAGCTACTTTCGCGGCGTCGGCGGCAGGTGCAGCTGCCGGCGCCATGTCGGCCGTGTCAACCGGCGTGAAATTAGAAAGCGCTCCCGGCGCCGAGGAGCCGGCGTCAACGGGGGAGTCCGCGGGTGGCGTGACAGGAGTCACCTCAGATGACGGACCGGGAGAGCTCACAGAGGTTTGTAGCGCTTTTCGAACTTGTTCCTGCATGCGGCGAACGCGGTCAGCGGTGGCGCCATCGGGCGTGAGCTTGAGGTAGCTCTCGGTGTCGCCCAGCGCCGCCTTGAAATCATCCGTGCGGATGTGAAGATTGTAGAGCAGCAAATAGACTTGAGCGTTTTCCGGTTTCAGATCGCGGGCGGTGGACGCGCTTGTCAGAGCTTCGCTAAACCGATTCTGACCATTCAAGGCAACGGCTAGCTCAAACGGGCCGCGCCAGGTTGAAGCATCGAGAGCAATCACTTTACGGAGAAGAGGCTCGGCTTCGGGGAAACGCTTTTGGCCATTGAACATGGATGCGAGGTCGATCATTGCCTGCGGATACTTTTCCGCGCTCAGCTCAACCGATTTTCGGAGCGCCGCCTCCGCCGCTTTCGCATCGCCCATTTTTTCCTGTGCCAGGCCCATTGCAGCAAAGGCTTCATAGTAAGAGGGATATTTGTCGATGGCTTTGGCAAATTGAGCCACGGCGCCTCGATAGTCTGACTTTTCAACGATGAGCTGAATCCCATTGTCGAACGATTCTCGCGCTTTTCGCGGAATACTCAATTGGTGCTCGGAAACTGGGTTTATGGACTTGGACTTGGACTCAGGACTCACTGGCCGCAAGAACACATCTTTGTATACATGACCCGAGCCATCCGGCCTCACGAACTGGCGGAACGAGTCGTAACCATCGTGTTGCACCAAAACATAGCAATCACCGCCGCCGATATCGCCAAATTCGTACGCGCCATTACCATCCGAGTATGCCGAGCCAATCGGGGTACCCATGGCATTTTGCAGTTCTATGCGAGCCCCGGTGATGAGGTGGCCCGACCCTTCCTCGCGAATATATCCGGAGAGGGACTTCCTTATCGGTCCTTGGCTAAAACATAAGGAGGAGGTCAAGAAGAGCAGAGAGAACAACAGCAGTGCGGACCGTCGCTGCATAAGACACTTCCCTGAAGGGATGATAGCAGGAGGCAAAGGGCATTGCCATGAGCTCGTGGACTTACAATCGGCTGTCACGTCCGGCCTAGGCGGTCCATTGGACAACGGTATAAGAACGCGGCGGCAACTCGAGGCTCGAACGTCCACCTATGTTCGAAGGTTTTTCGCCCTTTTGCGGCGTCACTCGCGCAGGAGCTTCAAATGTATTCGAAGCCTTTAGGTCACTCCCGGTCAGGACAATAGCTTCGCCGGCGCGCGGAGATGAGCCTTCCCAGACGATTTCCACTTGGCGAGGCTTCGCCAAATCGCGGTTCAGCAGAAAAAGCGCCATTTTCCCGGATTCGGCCTGTAGCGTTCCGGCTACGTCGACATACGGAACTTCTCCCAATCGTGGAACGTCATAAGCCGGTGATTCCACCAAGAGATCAAGCGCCGCGCCACGGGCAAATTCCAGCGCCCAGCTGTACGGATAGTAAGTGGTTTGCCGCAGCAGACTGTTTTCGTTGGTCATGATGGGAGCTATTACATTCACGAGTTGCGCGAGACAGGCGAGTTTCACGCGGTCTGCCTTGCGAATCAGAGCATTGAGCAGGCCACCAACCAGGAGAGCATCCTCCAGGTTATAGACTTCTTCCAAGAGATGCGGAGCAGTTTGCCTGCCGCCGTTAACCGCGGCGCCGGTCCGCGCGCGGTACCAGACATTCCATTCGTCGAAGCTTAGCCACAGCATTTTCGAAGACCGCTTGTGTCCGCGGACCACATCGCAAACTGCCGCCACTTCGTCGATTTGCCGCTCCATACTCAAGTTCATGGCCAAGAACTTGGAGCTATCGCCGCCCGTATCTTCGGCATTGTTGAAATAGCGATGAAGGGAAATTGCGTCCACGTAGTCGTAACATTGTTCGAGAACTTCGCGGTCCCATTCCAGATACGTGGGCATTCCCGGGCCGCTGGATCCGCATGCCACCAGTTTCAGCGAAGGATCCACGTAGCGCATTTGGCGCGCGGCGTCTTCGGCTTTCAAACCATACTCAGTTGCCGTCATGTGGCCGATCTGCCAGGGCCCATCCATTTCATTTCCGAGGCACCAGTTTTTAACCTTGTAAGCGCCGGCGACTCCGTTCTTACGACGAAGATCGCTCCAGCGCGTGCCTTTCTCCACATTGCAATACTCGACCAGGGCCGCTGCTTCCTCCGCGGTCCCAGTGCCTAGATTCACCGCGAGCAGCGGCTCTGTGTTGGCGAGACGGCACCACGCGAGAAACTCATCCGTTCCAAACTCGTTGGAGTTGACGGTATTCCAGGCTCTGTCCAGCACTCTCGGACGATTGGCTTTGGGGCCGATGCCGTCGAGCCAGTTGTAGCCGGAAACAAAATTTCCGCCGGGATACCGAATGATGGGAACCCCAAGTTTGCGGATTTCTTCGGTAACATCCTTACGATAGCCATTGCTGTCCGAGAGTTTCGACTGCGGATCGTAGATGCCCTCGTAGATGGCCCGGCCCAACTGCTCGAGAAACGAGCCAAACAGCTCTCGCTGGATTGGGGCAAGGGTGCGGCGAGCGTCGGCGTAGATGCGGACCGGCTTTGCTAAATTCGGCGAAGTCTGGCCGAGCAAGTTCCTTCCAAAGGCGAAATTCGCGCCAAGCGCGATGCCTGCTCCAGAGGCTTTTTGCAGGAATTTCCGCCGCGAGACTGGTCGCATTCGAGGCCTCCCTACTTGGAATTCGGTCCTAATAAATGCGCTCTCATCCATGGCTAACAAAGCCGGGGACGCGTCCAAGCTTACGCGAGCCTCGAATTCGTCGTGAGGGCGGGCGTGATTGTACTCCCCAATCCATGGAGATGTGCAAGCGCGGAATTCTCCGGGGCAAATTTTCTTGGTCGATTGATTCTTTCTCAGACTCTATTAAATCGTGTTAACGTACGCGGGCCGCGCGACTCATCTCCTAAATTTGCTTTGTAGGGATGACAGTTTAGGATGGGGGCTCGGGACTGCTGAATCCAATCGGCTACTTTGGTGAGAACTCAAAGGTCATATCGTGCGGGCCAGGCTGGAGCATTCCGGCAGAGCGTGTTGCGGACGGCATGCGGAATGGCGGAGTGCACTAGATGAGCAAGGGAAAACACGGAATCCATTTAATCGCTGAGATGGCGAATGTTTCTATCGGAACCGTGGATCGCGCTCTGCACGGGCGAGGCGGGATTAAAGAATCGACCCGCAAGCGGATTCTGCAAATCGCGCAACAAATAGGCTATTCGCCTAATCTCGCAGCTCGCGCACTTTCGGTTGCGAGAGCTGGAGTTCGCATTGGAGTCTGCATTCCCAAAGAAATCCACTTTTTCTACGACCAGCTTTGGGGCGGAGTTTTGGACGAGGCGCGGCATCTGGAGCAACTCGGAATCGAATTTGTGAACCGTCCCGTTCAATCGTTGGGAGAAGGAGATAAAAAGGCGTTCCAGGAACTGGTGGAAAGTGGGGTACATGGAATTATCCTCACGGCGGGAAATCCGAAGGCTCTTACGCCGCTGATCAACGAAGCGGAAGAAAAAGGCCTCCGCGTAGTGTGTGTTTCCACGGATGCTCCGGAGAGCCGGCGCTCCAGCATCGTTTGCGTTGAGCCGTACTTGAACGGATGCCTGGCGGGTGAATTGATGGGCAAGTTTGTTCCACGCGGTTCGAAGGTGGCGGTCGTTGCGGGGATGCTGACGACCGAGGATCATCGAAAGAAGACGGACGGCTTCTCGGAAGGATTTCTGCGGCACTGCCCGGGGGGCAAAATCATCAGCGTAGTCGAAGGACACGAGGATGAGAACGAGAGCTTCCAGAAGACGTCTGATCTCCTCCGCCGCTTCCCCGTGCTCGATGGACTTTATGTGAACACCGTCAACTGCCTTCCGGTGTGCCGCGCTCTCGGAGCGCAGGGGTTCGAGGGCAAAGTTAAGCTAATCACCACGGACCTCTTTGCAGAGATGGCTCCTTACTTTCAAAAAGGGATCATCACCGCATCGATTTACCAGCATCCGTATCGGCAGGGTCAGATCGCGGTGCGCCTCATTGCCGATAATCTCACCAACAAAGTTCACCTCCCTCCGGCAGCGCATCTCAGCCCCGGAGTCGTGATGTCCACGAACCTGCATCTCTTCCGCGAAATCCGGCTGTCGGAAATCAAGCCTAGCGAACCGGTGCTTAAGGGCAGTGCTCTTTTGCAAACGTAGGGTTTTCGTCCGGTAGAGCGTCAATTTTCGATTATGCGGCGCACTGCGAGCAAGCCCGGCACTGCCGGGGTGGATACCAGGCTTGCCTCCGTCCACTGTGCAATTCTGTCAGGGTAGTTCGCTGGGTCTATTGAGAAGGCTTTTTCTTCTCTTCTGGCTTTGGCGCGGTCTGATGCGATGCTGGTTGCTGGCGTTGCTGCAACTGTTGTTGTTGCTGGGTGTGTTTTTGCTCCAGTTGCTGTGTCTGCTGTTGGTGCTTCTGCTCCAGCTGTTGCTGGCGCGGTGCATTGGCGGGACTTTGCGGGAGCCGCTGATGATCCTGCTCTTGCTTTGTCTGGAGTTTCGTGCGCTCACTGACTTGCTGTACTTGAAGCCTTTGCTGCTGCTGCTGGTACTTCTGGTCCCGTTTAGCATTGCCGGTATTTGACGCGGCGACTTGCTCCGCGGGCGGAAGATCCCTGGCATGCGTCGCTGGACTTGGGCGAGTAGTCTCTGCGTTTGGACGAGCGGTCTCGGCGTTCTGGCGTGGAGACTCGGTGTTCGGGCGAGCGGTCTCGGTGCTCGGCCGTGCCGTCTCGTTGCTAGGGCGATCATTGTTGTTCACGGAAGCGGGAGGGGCGCTATGAACTGCTCCGCCTTCTCTGGCAGCTACTGCTCCGCTGTCTCTGAATGCTCCCGGCTTAGAGGTAGCAGCGATGGGCGGCTTGCCGTGATTTGCGGAGGAGCGTAGCTCAGGGTTGGTGCGGGCAGACTGAACATGCTGAGTTTGCGCGGCCACCGGCGCGATGTGCCTCTCGCGTTCGGCAGCTTCTTCTTGAGACGTGGGACGATCGCTTCTGCCGCCGCGGCCGCCGTTAAAGCTGACGCGATTACCGGAGTTGTTGTCCTCGACTCTTGTGTTGTAGACGTTGCGATTACGGGATACGTCGACATGGCTCACTGATTGGTTGTAGAAAAAGTGGCCGTTGTCCCAGCGTCCGCCTTCGTAGCCGCGACCAAAGTAGCCATAGCCATAATTAATTCCGCCGTAGAAACCGACTTGTGTTCCCCAATAGCCTTCGTGAAAGATGTAGTCGTCGCCATCTTCTCCCCAGTAGCCCGGAGTCCAGAGGTAGCCGACCTCGGGAGCTATGACCCAAGTTCCCGGTACCCAATAATAATCGTCGTCGCCATACGCCCAATAACCCGGGGTCCAGATATAGTCGTCACCGGGGCTGATGGGCTGCTCGTAGACGGGCAGTTCGGGTGGGGCGATCCTGATTGAGGTTCCTACGCTAATTTGGGCGGATGATGCTGCCGAGATGGCTAGCAATACGAGTGCGAACAGCAATGAACGAATGGATAAGATGAAGCGCATTGTGCTTCTTTCTGCCTGATGTTCCTTCGCTGGCGGGAGGTCAATCAGACCAACTAAGCTCGGTGTCTTCGATGTGATTCTGATGGTTTGCCGGGTCGCCGCAGTTGGGAACTCGAAATTCATACATCTGCGGCCGGAGTCACATCTAGACTCTTGCGTCATTATAGAAACATCCAATCCTCAATGCTGTTCGGTACTGCACATGGTTTTTCCGCTCCCTGCGGACAACGGATGGGAACAGGCTTCCCGCCTGCGCAGGGATCCACTTTTTGATGAACGTTTGTGTAAACGCATTCAACGGAGACTGACCGGCTCCCAAATCGTACTGAGTCTTTGGCAAGGTGGAAACGCTAGAAGTGTAATGCGCGGGGGCAGGGATTGTTTCGTCGAAGCCAAATCATTCGGACGAAAGCTGGATTTCGATATAGTCCAGAGATGCGCGCTCTTCACTATCCGGAATCCCTTCAATGCGGATGCTATCGTCAGGACGAAGCGCGAGACCCGTGATCCGGCGCCGTGTTGAAGAATCAGCGTTCGGCTTTTTCGACGGCAAGTGATCATCGGCGGCCCATTCGTCGACGACGCGATCGCCAACCAGGACGCGAAATTTCGATTTTCCGTTGTTCTGGTCAAAATACTCGACGTCCATCTCGTACTTTCCCGCAGCGCCATTGAAGCGGAATGCCGCAGAACACTTTTGCGCCGGGGGCGCGCACTCAACCGCCTTCCCGCCCGAAGCGTCCTCGGAGGGAATAACATCGAAGGGCACGTAACCTTGCAACTGCATCGCTTCGGCCTCAATGCGGTCGGGATAATGTCCAACTCGGCCGTGCTGATCGGGTACGCCGGAAACACGAAAAAACCAATTACAAACTGCATCGCGCCAAACAATCGCATGCCCAGCCTGATATTCGAGGCGCTTCAACACTTCCGCGTAACGCTCGCCATCCACGCGGCCTTTCAACGAATTCCATTGCTGAATGAGATTTGCCGCGGCTTCCGCGCCTGCGTAATGCGAATCGTAAATGCGCTGGATGACTGTTTTTCTCGAATGCAAAACGTAGGTGTAGGGCACATGATGAAAGAAAAGCAGCAGTTCGTCCGGAGTGGTGGCCAGGGACTCGTAACTTTTTGCGACAGGGGCGCGATATTGATCGACATAGCCGGTGCCCGTGGTGGCCGTCCGGTCCATCCCGATGCCATCGTGGTCAGCGCAATGCCATTGTCCCCAGCCGTTTCGTTCGGACGATTCAACTCCCGGCCCATAATGGCTTCCGAGGATATCCGTAAGCGTTCCCGCGCCCAGCGGACCCGTATAGCTTTCGTAGATCGGCCAGGACGTCAGCAGCATGTTTGAAATTGTTTGGACTACTACGGGATCGTTTCCAAAACTTAGTTGCGTCCATTCCTGTGCAAGGCTCTTGGAAGAGAGATGGGGATTCCAAGCCAGCCTGCCAAATCCATAAAGATTAGCCATGGCCAGCGGATGGCCGAGCCAGTTGGCATCCATGCCGACATTCACGACAGCAACGAATCCGCCCGTGGGCCGATGAAAGGCCTTGCCAGCCACAATATCCTTCACCGGTGTGGGATGCTCGCCCGCGTGCATATCGAAATCGAGAACTTCCTTCCACATCGGAGGAAGAAAACACAGATGCCGTTGCTGGCCCGTGTATTCCTGCGTGACTTGCAGCTCGATAGCCTCATTTGTTTTCTCGAGGCCGGTGAAGAGCGGTGAGGCCGGCTCACGGACCTGGAAATCAATCGGTCCGTGTTTGATCTGGATGATCACATTGTCGTCGAACTTGCCGTCGAGCGGATGAAAGATGTCGTAGGCGGCTCTGGCCCGGTCGTTTTTGGGATCGCGCCAATCGAGATGATGGTTGTAGACAAAGGCGCGGTAAAAAACGATTCCGTGATGCGGTTTGAGAGAGCGCGCAATCACATTGGCGGCATCGGCGGGCGTGCGTCCATACGTGGCTGGGCCAAGGCGGCCTTCGGAATCCGCCTTGACGACAATGCCGGCAAAATCCGGAATCAGCCGGTAAATCTCGTCGACTTTTTTGCTCCACCATTCGGCGACGCGAGCATCCGCGGGATCGAAAGTGTCGAGGCCTCCGATCACTTTCGGACTGCTGACGTCAACGGAGATTGCGAGCTGCACACCCCAGGGACGAAACACATCGGCAACGCGAGCGAACTGCGGGAGAAAATAGTCCTCAATAACTCGCGGATTGGCGTTGACGCTGTTGATCGCGCATCCGTTGATTCCGATGGAAGCGAGCAAGCGAGCGTACTCGCTGGCGCGCGTCAAGTCCGCGCGGACGCTGCCGTTCTCAAAAAATATAGACGGCCCCGCGTAGCCGCGCTCGATACTGCCGTCGAGGTTGTCCCACTCGTCCGTCCAGCGAATGGGTGCGTAGGGCTGCTGAGTTTCATGCAATGAGGAAACGTTTTCGTTCCGCGCGATCTTGCTAAGCAGCGCGAACACGCCATACATAACGCCGCGGTCATTCGTTGCTGTGACAATGACGCATTCGAATCCATGCACTTGTTCGGTCGCTAGAAAAAAGCCGTCTTCGCGAAGATGAGTATGCTCGAGGAGATTGGGGGAAGCGGATTGCAACGCAGAAAGTGTGCCGAGGACGATGGTGTTCTCCTTCGGCAAGTTCTTGTAGTCGCGCAGTGTCCTACCCAACATTCCTCGAATGCCGCGGATCAACTCGGCTCTCGCGGATTCGAGCACGGGGGAATCGCCGAGCACCACAACGTTTGCGGGCAAGCGTGAGTACTTTGAGGCGGCCTCCTTCTCCAGCGGGGCATAGCGCAACCACGCGTCAGCCCCCGTCTCGGCTCGGGCGCATGTCGACCCAAGAGCGAGAAGTAGAAGCACCCCGCAAATCGTGATGGATCGTAAATGACGCATGGGATTTGAAAAATCTAGCGTTCTACAGAACTCCCAGCAACAAATCCACCGTGAGCTGATCCAGCCGCTCGTATGGGAGCGGTTTCTTGGCGAGTGCGTTGCGATCAAAGTTGTGCTGGAGCAACTTTGTTGCGTGCGCTTTCGAGTAGCCTTTCACCTCCAGAAAAGGCGCCCCGGGAGTTTGAATCTCCCGCAGGATTTGCTGAATTTGCTTGTTTTGGCTCCAGAGCTTGGTTTTTTCTTTCAGGATGAGATACGTCCTCATGCAACCGCGCGCGAAATCCTTCACGCCTTCGTAATCTTCGGTGCGGTAGGCGTGCGCGTCGAAGTGCCGCGGCCCCTGATAGCCGACATCTTCCAGAAATTTTACAATGAAAAATGCCGATTTCAGATTGTAGGAACCGAAACGAAAGTCCTGATCGTAGCATCCTGCCATCTGGTCATTCAGATCCAGGTGAAAGAGTTTGCCCGCATCCCACGCCAGAGCCAGGGCGTGCGCGCAATTCAGACCGGCCATGTGCTCGTGGGCGACTTCGGGATTCACTCCAAATTTCTCATGCTCGTCGAGCGTGTTGATAAATGCGAGGTAATGGCCCGTCGTGGGAAAATAAATGTTGGCGCGCGGCTCATTTGGCTTCGCTTCTAGTGCGAATTTGTATCCGTATCCCCGATCCGCGGAATAGCGGGCCATGTAGTTGAGCGCATCCCGGTAGCGTTTGATGGCTTCCAGCGGATCGCGGCAGGAGTCGGTTTCCACGCCGTCCCGGCCACTCCATACCACAAAAATCTTTGCACCAAGCTCCGCGCCGAGGTCCATCGCGCGCAGGACCTTCTGCAATGCATAGGCACGGACGGCAGGATCATTTGACGTGTAGGCACCGTCCTTGAAGACGGGATCGAAGAAAGCATTCACCGTCGCCATGGGAACCACGATGTGATGACGCTCGCAAGCCTTTTTGAAACTCGCCACGATGCGATCACGCTCCTGTGTCGTTGCGTCAATCGGCACAAGGTCGTTGTCGTGGAGGTTCACGCCCCAAGCGCCGACCTCCGCCAGGAGCGCGACAATATCGTCGGGAGGGAGCGCGTCTCTGACAAAATCTCCAAACGGATCGCGCCCGCGATTTCCCACAGTCCAAAGGCCAAACGAGAATTTGTGCTCCTTCTGAGGCTCAAACGGATTTCTGCTCATTCGTGGGTTCCTTGTCGAACCTAGGTTTCATCCACATTGCGTGCAGAACGGCGGGAAAAATGACCGTGTACGTTAACGGCCGTGCTATAGTACCACCCGTTTTTCAGATTGCAAGTATTGGTATTATTTCTTGGAGGTTTTAAATGAGGCTTTTTTCTCCCGCTCGGCTTGCTCTAGTTGCAACTGCTGCCCTCGCGGTTTGCGGCCCCATGTTCCTCGCCGGCCAGGCGCAGGAGGCTCCCGCCTATCGCAATCCGAAACTTCCCGTTGAGCAGCGCCTCGCCGATCTCCTTTCGCGCATGACACTGGAGGAGAAGGTCGCGCAACTCGAAGGTGTTTGGGAGAACCAGCAATTCATGAAGACTCCTGAATCGCGGTTCATAGATGACAAGGGGGCGTTTCTTCCGGACCACGCGGCAGTCCTGCTGAAGGATGGCATTGGGGAAATTTCACGTCCTAGCGAAGGCCGCGATCCGCGCAATATGGCGGAGTTCACGAACATGGTGCAAAAATGGGTTAAGGAAAATACCCGTCTTGGCATTCCTGTCCTTTTCCACGAAGAATGCCTGCACGGGCATGCCGCGCCTAAAGGCACTTCCTACCCATCAGCGATCGGGCTGGCGTCCACTTGGGATCCATACTTAGTGCACGATGTGTTTTCTGCGACCGCGGCTGAGGTCCGCGCTCGAGGCGCGCAGGAATGTTTGGCGCCTGTTTTGGATCTTGCGCGCGACCCGCGCTGGGGCCGCACGGAAGAAACCTACGGCGAAGATCCGTATCTCGTTTCCCGCATGGGCGTTGCGGCCATCCAAGGATTTCAGGGTACCGGGCCGTTCATCGACAAAACCCATGTGCTGGCGACGGCGAAACATTTCGCTGTCCATGGCCAGCCCGAAGGCGGCACCAACGTCGCGCCCGGCAATTACTCGGAACGAGTTATTCGTGAATATTGGTTGAAACCTTTTGAAGCCGCCGTCAAAGAAGGCCATGTGCAAAGTGTGATGGCTTCCTACAACGAAATCGATGGCATTCCTTCGCACAGTAACAAACAACTCTTGATCGACATTCTTCGCCAGGAGTGGGGCTTTAACGGAGTTCTGGTGTCGGACTATTTCGGCATCACCGAGCTCATCAAGATTCATCACATCGTTGGAACCAAGGAGGCTGCTGCCAAACTCGCTTTGGAGTCGGGAGTCGATGTCGAGCTGCCATTTCCAGATGCCTTCCCCAGCCTGATTCAGCAAGTGAAAGATGGCAAAGTTGCGGAAGCCACCATCGATCGCGCTGTGGCGAACCTTCTCCGCGAAAAGTTTCTGGCAGGACTTTTCGATGATCCCTATGTCGATCCCGATTATGCGGAAAAAATCACCAATGACGCCGACCACCAAAAGCTGGCGCTCCAAGCCGCGCGCGAAACCATCATCCTGCTGAAAAACCAGGACCACCTTCTGCCCCTGGAGGCTTCAAAGTACAAGCGCATCGCCGTAATCGGCCCGAACGCAGCCGAGGTTCATCTGGGCGGCTACAGTAACAACCCGGGCCGCGGCGTCAGCATTTTGCAAGGTATCAAGAACCGCGTTGGATCGGGTTCGGAGGTCCTCTATGCGGAAGGCACCAAGATCACCGAAACGCCACCGGATTGGAATGCGGACAAAGTTGTGCTTGGAGAACCGGCGCTGAATGCCAAGCGCATCGCCGATGCTGTCAAAACCGCCCAGAAAGCTGACGTCATAATTCTCGTTCTCGGCGACAACGAGCAAACGTCCCGCGAAGCGTGGGCTCCCGAGCACAAGGGCGACCGCGATGATCTCACCTTGCTTGGCAATCAAGACGACCTCGCAAAGGCCATGCTTGCGACTCACAAGCCCGTCGTCGTCCTTCTGCTGCATGGCCGGCCCAATGCGATCACCTACCTCGCCGAAAATGTTCCGGCGATTCTTGATGGCTGGTATCTCGGCCAGGAGGGCGGCACCGCAGCGCCGGAAGTGTTGTTTGGCGACTACAACCCAGGCGGCAGATTGCCTATCACAGTCCCTCGCTCGGTCGGCCAGCTTCCCGATTACTACTATCAGAAACCTTCGGCAAAACGAGAATATCTCGGCAGCACCACCGAGCCGCTCTATCCCTTTGGCTGGGGCTTGAGCTATTCCACGTTCAAGTACGACAATCTCCGTGTGACGCCCGATACCATCGGTCCCGAAGGTACGGCGCACGTCAGCGTAAACGTGACCAACACAAGCAAGCTTCGCGGAGACGAAGTCGTTCAGCTCTACGTTCGCGATGAAATCAGTTCTGTCACTCGTCCCGTCAAAGAGATGCGAGGCTTTCGGAGGATTACGCTCGATCCAGGACAAACGAAATCCGTCGAGTTCGCCCTCGGTTTCGAAGACCTGTCATTCCTGAATCGCGATATGCATCGCGTCGTCGAGCCGGGGACCTTCAAAATCATGGTGGGCGGGAATTCCGTCGACTTGATCGAAACGACTTTGACCGTGGCCGAGAGATAATTGCGACTTCTCTTTGTAACCTGCGTGCCGCCAGCGTGGGACGGATGAAAAACGTCCCGAACCTCTTACCTCGTAAAGTCATTCCTTGAAAAGGGACAAGGCTCTTTGCCCATCGCAACTTATATACTTTATGATCTTCAAGCTTCGCATCCTCATCGGGGAGTGACCATGTCTCGCGCAGGGAGCTTTAGTGTCATCACGGCCCTCGGAATTGTGCTCATAGTTTTCGTCTTTGCCAGCGGGTCGGCAATGCAATTTCGCGCGGAGCTTAGCCAAGGGGCCGGTCCAACAGCTGTAGTTCTCGTGCACCACGCAATAAAATACGACGTCTCTCGGCCGCTCGCGTCGATACGGGAGTCGAATGACGGAACCGCGTTGCATGATTGCGAAGGCGCGGCGTGCGGTGCTCCATCTGGCTCGTCGGCCGAAGACAATGACTCAGTTATTGCGCAACAGCGAAGACCAGACGAGCCCATCCCTCCACCTGATCCGCCGCCAACTTTGAATCCTGCCGGAATTGCTGTTGAGCAAACATCCCAAGGCAATCGGCCGGCGGTGCCGCTGCTCGAGAGCTTCGATGGACTAGGCGCTGGGTTCGAAGGTCCGCAGGGCACAACCAATTTTCGCAGCCCGTCCGACGACAGCCTGGCAGTCGGCCCCGATCACATCGTGCAGATTGTCAATTCCCGTATCGCAATTTACTCAAAGAAAGCCAAGAAATACGACAAGAGCGGAACCGTGTTGTACGGGCCGGTGACTACGAAATCCGTGTGGACTAGCTTCGGCGGCGTCTGCGAAGCACGCAACAATGGAGACGCAGTCGTCCGCTACGATCAGCTTGCGGGGCGATGGCTAATCGTGATGCCCATTTTCTCGCGAATTGGCCCCGGCGAGTTTCCGGGGATACCGGGTCTGGCTCGCGGCGAATCTGTGCCTGCGGGGCAGTTGGCGAAGCCCGGTGAGGCGTCTTCACCTGGCGCCGCTGCGGCTCTTCCCGCGAACCCGCCGCAACCGCCGCCTCCGCCGGAACGCGGGCAAAGGCCACCCGAGAAAAAAGAGGGAGTGTGGGCCATGTGCTATGCGGTCAGCACCGGGCCGGACCCGCTTGGCACATACTATCGTTATGCGTTCGAGCGCACGTTATTCCCGGACTATCCGCGTCCTGCAGTTTGGATCGATGGCTACTACGTGCCAACCAGCACGGGTGACGACGTGATCCAGAAACACGTGTGCATTGCGGATCGCACGAAGATGCTTGCGGGCCAACCGGCTACCGAGCAGTGCATTGTCATCGACGGCGTGAATTTCCTGAACAACGCCGACATCGATGGCGGCAAACTGCCGCCGCCAGGAGCACCGAACATCATGATGGCGGCCGGTGGCACGCAGCTCAAGAAGATCTTCGATGACGATGGCATCTACTTCTGGAAGGTTCATGCCGACTGGAATAATCCCGCAAACACGAAGGCAGATGGCCCGGTGAAGATTAATGTTGCGCCGTACCACTACCTGTGCAACGGGCAGTTGTCGAGCTGCGTCCCGCAGCCAAATACCGAACGTCGGCTCGACGTGCAGGGCGACAAGATCATGCAGCGCCTCGCTTACCGCAACGTTGCCGGACACGAGTCGATTGTCGCCGCGCACTCCGTCGCTGCGCATGGAGGCGGCGGTGGCGTGCGCTGGTACGAGTTCCGGCTCGACAAAAACCGCAATCCAGCGCTGTATCAAGAGGGCACATATGCGCCGGAAGGGCTCTATCGTTGGATGCCCAGCATTGCGATGGATAAAAAAGGCGACATCGGCATCGGATATTCATTCGGTGGGTTGCCGAATTTCGTCGGGCAGCGCTTCGCCGCGCGGCGGGCCGACGATCCAAAGGGCCAATTGACGTTGCACGAGACCGTGCTAGCGAAAGGGGAAGCGTCGCAAACGAACACGCTGCGTTGGGAAGACTACACAACGACTGCGATGGATCCGAGCGATGACTGCACGTTCTGGTATGTTGGCGACTACCTGAAAGAGGGCGACCAAGCCTATCGAACGAAGATCGGTTCATTCCGTTTGCCGAATTGCAAAGGCGGACACTAATCACCGCAACCCTTACCGATGGTCCGGTCTGGCCTAGATGGAAGCCCTCAACACTTTTATGCTGTACTTCACGGCTGCATGCGCGGATGGATGGCGCAGAGTGCTGGCGTTGACGTTGCCGCGGACGCCCGCGATGAGCCGGCAATCGCCCTATTCCTCGCGCAGGGCCTTCAACGGATCGATTTTGACCGCTCTGCGCGCCGGCACGTAACAGGCGAGCATGGCCACCGCCGCCAGCAGCAAGGGTGCGCCGATAAGCAAACGAGGATCGTTCGAACCGACCCTCAGCGCATCGACAAACATGTTCGCCAGCGCCGAAACTATTTTTGCCAGCCCGATCGCGCCCGCAAATCCGAGAACAGTTCCGGCGCTTACCAGAGCCGCACCTTCGCGCAGCACCAGCCCCAGGACCTGCGCCCTACTTGCGCCTAGCGCCGTGCGGATGGCGATCTCCTTGCGTCTTTGCGCAACCGAGTAGGCGGTGATCCCGGCGAGCCCGATGGCGGCCAACACCAAGCCAAAAACTCCAATTCCGCCGTACGTTTGGACAGAGAAGCGCAAGGCGGACCGGCTGCGATCCAGGTAAGCGCCGAGCGTCTGTATATTGAAGATATTCAGAGTGGGATCGATAGCAGCGATCTCTTTCCGAATCGTGCTCAGTGCATCTGTTCCCGCAAAAGGTCCCGCATCCGACCGCACCATAATGGTCATGCCGCCGGCTGGCGGCCGCGCAAAATCGCGCGATGTCAGCGGCAAATAAATTATCGATTGGCTGAATCCCTGTGCATCCTTCAAGTCGGGGACCTCGCCGACCACCTCATAGGACTGCTTGTCGTCTCTAACGCGCTTACCGATCGCACTCCCATTTCCGAAAAACCCGCGTGCAGCCCTCTCATTCAGCACGGCAGGCAAAGTCTTCGATCCGGCTGCGTGGCTTCGTTCATCCGGTTCGACGAACTCTCGGCCGGCCAGCATCGGCTCGTTGAGCGTGGCAAAATAGCCCGGGCCCACAGTTTCCTCGAGTACGGGCTGCAGTACCTGTGAGGATCCTTGGGAGTCTTCCGCGGACAGTTGGGTGGGTTCAGGTTCGCTCGTAAAGGGCGGCTGCGCGGACAGGGCGAAGCTGCGCACCGAGCCGGCGGTTTTGAGCTGTTCGGGAAGTTTCTCGAACAGGGCTTGTGCCTTTTCGGGCGAGTAGCCGTCACGCACGGGATCGAGGGACAAGAGATACATCTTGTTCGGATCGAATTTGGTTTGGATACTGCTCGCCTTGCTTATTCCCATTACGAGGAATCCTGTCATCAGCAGCAGCATCAGCGATGCCGCAACCTGGGCGACCATCAGCAGATTGCGCAGACCAATGCGCCGGTAGCCAGGCAGATGAAGCGCCGAGCCCTCTTTGAGTGCGGGCGTCAGGTCGGCTTTCGTCGCTTGCAGGGCGGGCGCGAGGCTGAATCCGATGCCGCACACAATCGCCAGGCCGAAGGCGAAGACGCCTGCGCGCCAATCCAGGTAGAAATCGGATTCCGTCGGCACGATCGCGGGCGGAGTGAAGTGGGAATTCATCACGCCGAGACCATACGCGAGCGCGAAACCTGCAATGCCGCCCAGCAGCGAGAGCAAAATTCCTTCGCTCATCATCTGCCGGATAAGCCGGAAACGGCTGGCCCCGACCGCCAAACGAATCGCGAGTTCCTTGCGGCGATTGGCGCCGCGGGCCATAAGCATGTTTGCCAGATTCATGCACGCAAGCGTGATAACCAGGCCCATCAGCGCGACAAAGAATCCGATCAACGCGGGCTTCAATTTCCGCGGAATCGGTACGCTGGTGCCTGCGGGAAGCAACGTGACGCGTCTGCCTTTGTCCATGCGCAGTGGCGAGGAAGGACCCTGCTCGTCGAGCCGGCGTGTGATCGAGTCGAGAGCGACCTCCGCGGAGTCAATGGTGACGCCGGGCGCTAGACACATCAGTGCCAGGAACTCCTTGGCGTTGCGTTGATGAAGCACGTCGTTGGCGAGCTCGGGAGCGAGCGCGGCGGGAGCGGTGATCGGAACGAACAGCTCAGAGGGGTTGATGGAAAGGGCGCCATTGAAATTCTTCGGCGTGATCCCCACGATGGTCGCGATTTGCCCGTTCAGACGAAGTATTTGCCCCACGGCGTCGGGAGAGGAGTTGAGGCGATTGCGCCAGAATCGATCGCTAATCACCGCGGCGGGCGCGTCGCCAGGCTTGTCAACTGTTGCGCTGAGCACTCGGCCACGCTGGGGTTGCACGCCGAGCACGGAAAAATAATCCGGTGAGACAAGTTGGCCAAAGACGCGCTCCGGTTTGGCATTCGGATCGCCTTGGAACGTGACATTGAACGGGATGCCGGTCTCGAAGGCAGCTACGCCGGTGAACAGGCCCTTTTGCTCGCGATACTGCTCGATGTAGTAGTACGACGCAGCGGCGAGATCACCGTCCGCCGACTGTTGAAGCATCACCAAGTCTTTGGCGTTCGCCGCTGCCGGCAGATCACGAAATAGCAACGCCCATTTCGAGCTGTACACGTTTGTCGTCAGCCCAATTCCGAGCCCCATCGAAATGATGCCCACCAGCGCGAAGCCGGGCGACTTGATCAGCGCTCGCATCGCATAGCGCATATCGCCGCGCATTTCGCTCAGGTATTCGAGTGGTACCCGAATGGCGATGTCTGCGATTAGCCGGATCAATCCGGCAGCTCCGTGCCTCTTGGCTATTTCCTCCACAACGTCTTCCCCGAGCTGCATCACCTCTGTGCCATAGGCCAATTTGAATTCGTGCGGAAAAGCTTGCGCCAGCCGCCGGTAGATCCGCCATGCCAAACTCATTCCGTCACCATGCTTTGTTTCACTCGAATGGTACGAACCAATTCCTGTAGGCGCTCGCATTCCGCGTCGAGCACGCGCCTGCCAAGGGCTGTCAGCCGATAATAGCGGCGTCGCGCATCGTCCAATTCCGGTGCGGGCCGCTCGTCGGACCCCTCGATTAGTCCCGCCTCGGACAGCCGCTTAATCGATCCATACAGCGTCGCTGGCCACAATCGTACTTTCCCGGTACTGCGACTCAGGACATCCTGCATGATTCCGTAACCGTGCTGCTCTCCACCTGCAAGCGACAGCATGATGTGAAACCAATTGGTCTTGAGTGGAATAAACCTTTGAGGATCAATCTCAGTCATGTAAATATCTATATCAAGAAATATCTATATATGTCAATAGGGAACCTACGGATTGCCGTGAAGTTTTGTCGTCCTGGCATTGCAACTAGAGCGCGCGAATCCATTGCTTGAGTCGCGCCGCCTCCATTTCGATCATCCCGGGGTCGTGGAAGGTGTGAGCCAGCACCGATACGCCTTGTGTTGCGGATAGAAGATGTACGGCGAGTCCACGCGAATCATCACCTCTACCAAGTGCCTTGAACTGCGCTTCCATCCATGCCAGAGCCTCCGCGAACAAAACCGTCGATTTCTTTGCCACCGCGCCCCCATGCTTATGCAGTTCGGAGCACAAGGTCCCGACAGGACAGCCACTACGCGCCAGCGTCTCGCGATTATTGATTTTTATCTGCACGAAGCCACACAGCCGCTCTTTGGGAGAATCTGCTTTGTCCAGCTCCTGCAGCAACCTCCTGAATCGCGAAACGCGCAGTTCGACAATCGCATTGCCAATCTGGTCCTTCGTCTTGAAGTAGTAGTAGACGTTGCCCAGAGGGACCCTGGCCTCCTCCGCGATGTCAGCGAGCGCCGTGTTGCCGAACCCATGCCGATAGGTGACTTTTTCGGCGGCTTGAAGGAGCCGCGTCCGGTTGTCTGCTTTCAATTTTGGCATCACTCCGTCCAATAGTCAGTTGACTAGCTTACATGTTAAGTTCGAGACGATGCCAACGTCAATGGCGAGGCGCTCAGGATTCCATCATTAGGCGCGGCGGCAAATGCGAACAATCGGCCGGCGCCTCCTTGGGAGAGCAAGTTGCATGAGTCGCCCGAGGGCGTTGACGCCAGCATCTGGTTTTCAGTATCGTGTCAGTCAGTCAACTGACTGTATCGGGGCGACAAACCCACAGAGGAGAAGGAACTCATGAAGACGAACCATGAACCAGCCATGGCAGTGCGCAATCGCCGGAAATTCAAAGGATGGATGGTCTGCGCCACCGCATTGCTCTCCTTTGCCGCTGGATCGCTCCTTACTGTGCGCCTAATGCACCTGAACCAAGTGCGGGCCGACAGCAATCGCGTATTCGAGCTCATGGTTTATCACGCTGTGCCCGGCAAAGTGCCGGCCCTCGAGTCGATCTTTCGCGACGTTTCCAAGCTACAAGCCAAGCATGATCTCAACGTCGTCGGGTACTGGGTGCCCGACGACGTTGATCCTGCTTGGGCCAACACATTTATCTACCTCGTGGCTCATCCCAGCCGGGACGAAGCGAAAAAGAATTGGGACGCGCTTCATGCCGACCCGGCGTTTCCAGAGTATAGGAAACAGGCGGTACCGCTCATAGAAAAGGCGGACCAAGTGTTTAAGGTGGATGAAGTGTATATGCATCCGTCCGATTTTTCGGCAATGAAGTAAGGCCTAGGCTGAACAAGGTTCGATCTTAGTATGAAGAACTCCACTGGCATGAACGCGTTACGGAATTGCGCTCTAGCTTGCCTTTTCTTGGTTGTCCCCCAACTGGCTGGGGCTCAACGAAACGCCTGGATCGCCACTTGGGCGGCCAGCCCGAACTGGGCGGACCCCGATCCAAAGCTTCCGCTGCTCAATCTCGAGGACCAGACCGTGCGAGAGCGCGTGCGCGTATCTATCGGGGGAGCCCAGATCTGCATTCGCTTTTCTAACGAATACGGCTCCGCACCCCTCCTAATCGGCTCGGCGACTATTGCGGTGCCGAACGATCCCGCGAGCGTCAAGCCAGGCTCGATTCAGACAGTCACTTTCGCAGGCCGCAATTCGGTCACCCTCCCAGCCGGGGCGGCGGTCCTCAGTGACGCGGTGGCCTTTCCCCTGATTTCGGGAGCCGAGATCAGCATCAGCCTCTATTTCCCTAAACGAGTCGCTACACCCACCGTGCATGAGCTCGCTCTCAAGCGCGCAGTGGTCTCGCAGCATGGTGACTACACTCGTGCGGTAAAGATAGATGCTGGAGCCACGTCTAAATCGTCAATCGCGGTTAGTGCTGTGCTCGTCCCTGCTCAGTCGTCCCAGCGCCTCGTCGTGGCGTTTGGCGATTCTGTCACGGATGGAGATGGCTCGACTGTGGACGCGGATCACAATTGGCCGAGCGATCTCACCCGTCGTCTGGGAATGACGCCCGAAGATTCGAAGCTGGCAGTGGTCAATTCGGGCTTAGCCGGTAACCGGTTGCTGAGCGATGGCCTCCGCGCCGGCGCCGGCTTCGGTGCCGGATTCGGCGTCAGTGCCTTGGCTCGATTCGATCGGGACGCCCTGGCGCTGCCAGGCGTAACTCACATTGTGCTACTCGAAGGGATCAATGACATCGGTTTCCCCGGCGCAAAGCTGGGCGAGCGCTACCTTGCCAATCCGGCTGACATTCGCGGTACGGAGGACCTAATCGACGCGTACCGCCAATTGATTTCCCGCGCTCACGCTCACGGGGTCAAGCTGATTTGCGCAACGATCAGTCCCTTTGAAGGCGTAGACCTTCCTGGTTACTACTCCGATTCGAAGGAAGCAACTCGGCAGGCGGTAAACAAATGGATCAGGACCAGCGGCTCGTTTGACGGGGTGATCGACTTCGATGCGGTTTTGCGCGATCCCGATCACCCCAGCAGACTGTTGCCGCGCTTCGCTTCAAAAGACCATCTTCATCCTAATGATGCTGGCTATCAGGCCATGGCCGATGCAATCGATCTCGCGCTCTTCAAGTAAGGTCACTCGGGTTAGCCCTCTTCTTGGGTCCAACCTGCGTATCGTGCAACTGCGTTGCGGATTGCAAACAAGCCAGGCGTGAAAGGGGAAATATCGCATGATTGGAGATTCTGCACCTAGGCCATTGGGAAAAAGGAATGCATTATTGGCAATCGCTGTGGGCGGCGGGATTGCCGGGACTTTGGACCTTCTACAAGCTTGCATCCTGTTTGGATGGGACATCCCGCTAGTTATTGCCGCCGGCCTGTTGGGGCGGGGGGCTTTCCAGGGAGGCGTCGGTACCTATGTTCTTGGCGTCGTGCTGCACTTCTTTATCGCTTGCTCGGCAGCGGCTGTTTACTACATGGCGAGCCGCAGGCTGAGTTTTATGCTGGAGCACCCACTGGTGTGTGGTTTGTTCTTTGGCGCTGCAGTGCAAGAGGTGATGAATCTTGTCGTTTTGCCGCTCTCCGCGCTTCACTCTAGAGGCCCATACAAACTTCATGACCTGATTCTAGGGCTGCTGGTTCACATGGTCGTGGTCGGGCTGCCGATTTCCTTCAGCGTTCGGCGGTTCGCGAAATAAGCGTGTGGCCGCTGTCAGCGGTTTGATCTGAGTGGGAGTTGCGGACTACCTGCGTTGACCGCGCACATAGTCATTCTTCGTCTCACGTCCATCGAAATGAACTCGCAGCCATGACTGGATATTGCATACAATGCTGCCCGATGTCCCGCTCCTGCACTGATCGAACGAACACACGGGACTCGCAAACGGTGGATTGACTATTTCTCAGTCACCACGTGGTGCCGCGCGTCCATGACTCCAAATCCGAAATGAGCGCCGGGACGATCCAAGGGGACTGAAAATGACCAGACAGTGGAATCGCCGGGAATTGCTGGCTCAATTAGCCGGAGCTTCCGCAGGAATGCTCCTGCCGCAAGAGAGCACCATCGCGAGCACAGGTCTGCGCGTTGCTGGAGAAGACTGCGAAGTTCAACTCACGTCCGTGAGCGGCAACACTATTCGCCTCAGCTTAGTTCCCTTCAGGCGCGGTGTTGCGAGCACTATTCCATCAGATGGCCCACTCGTCAGATCATCATGGGGCTTCCCGGCCGCCACAATCCGCGGCGACGTCAAAACAAAAACGGTCAAATGCGGAAATATGACGGTGTTGTTCTCTCTCAACCCGCTCTCCTTTAACATCACATCACCCGAAGGACAAACAATCCAGCAGCTCTCCATCGAGGAAGACACCGGTGTCCTTACTTTTCAAACCGGAGATTCACCGTTGCTCGGCCTCGGAGAAGGCGGGCCGCAGTTTGACCGGCGCGGCTCAACCGACCGCATGCACAGTGGTCAAGGCGGCTACCACCTGGCTACGCACGGCGGCCGCGTGCCCATCCCATGGGTGATCGGCACGGCTGGTTGGGCGATGTTCTTCCATCAGCCCTTCGGCACGTTTGATTTCACGGGAGCGCAGAGCAAGTTCCAGCCAACTACTCCGCGATCCGCTCTGCCTCTCGATCTCTTTTTCGTCGCGTCGCGCAATCCCGCGACGATCATGGCCGAGTATGCCAGGCTCACGGGACACGCCGAGCTGCCCCCGCTCTGGAGTTTCGGCTATCAGCAATCGCATCGCACGCTAGCCAACCGCGACGAAGTGCTAGCCGAAGCAAAAACATTCCGCGAGAAAAAACTCCCCTGCGATGCGCTAATCTATTTGGGCACCGGATTCTGCCCCTCCGGCTGGAATACAGAAAACGGCTCCTTCGTATGGAATTCACGTGTGTTTCCCGACCCAAAGGAAATTCTCAGCGAACTTCACAAGAACAATTTCCGGGCTGTGTTTCACGTTGTTATTTTGTCCGACAAGCTTCGTGGGACCGTCCGCGACGCATGCGAACTCGCCCGATTCGATGAAGAACTAGCGAGCTGCCACTGGGACGCTCACCGCAAGGATTTTGCCCTCGGAGTTGATGGCTGGTGGCCCGATGAAGGCGATCCGCTGGATACTTCCTCGCGTTTGGTCCGCAACCGCATGTACTGGGAAGGTCCGCAACTCGACAGGCCGAATGAACGGCCGTACGCCCTCCACCGAAACGGTTATGCAGGCATGCAACGGTATGGCTCTTTCTTGTGGTCCGGAGACGTTTACTCCACTTGGGAGACTCTCAAAGTTCACATTCCTGTCGCCATCAACACCGCTCTAACAGGAATTCCCTACTGGGGCACGGACATCGGCGGTTTCGTGCCCACAAAGGAATTCACCGCCGAACTTTACTTGCGCTGGTTTCAGTTCGGATCTTTTTGTCCGCTGTTTCGGTGTCACGGCCGCACTTGGAAGCTCCGCCTGCCATGGGGGTGGAACACCGGCGACCCCGGCCCGGTCGAAATCAACAATTACAACGGTGCTGCAATCCCGGATTCCAGCCAGCTTCACAATCCGCAGGTCGAAACCATTTGCCGAAAGTATCTTGAGCTGCGCTACAGAATGCTTCCCTATCTCTACAGCACGGTCCACGAATGTGCGACTACCGGCATGCCGATTATGCGCGCACTCTGGTTGCACTATCCGGATGATCCGAGGGCAATCGCTTGCAGCGATCAATATATGTGGGGAAAGAATGTGCTTGTGGCACCTGTCGTTGAAAGAGAGGCAGCAACACGGAAGGTCTACTTGCCTGCCGGCGGCTGGTACGATTTTTGGACTCAGGAACATCTTGAAGGGGACCGCGAAATCAGCCGCAACGTGGACCTTGAGACCATGCCGCTCTACATTCGCGCCGGGTCGATACTGCCTCTCGGCCCCGTCAAACAGTTCACGGGCGAAAAAGCGGAGCAGCCTCTCTCACTTTCCATTTATCCCGGAAGCGATGCTTCCTTTTTGCTTTACGAAGATGACGGAAGCTCCTTCAACTATCGCAAGGGCGAATGGATGGGGATTCAAATGGACTGGCAGGACGCCACCCGCACTTTGACTCTGCGCCTCGCGGCTGGGTCTCGCATGCTTCCTCCACTCCGGAGAAAATTAGAGGTGAAGCTGGAGCAACAGACGCGGTCAGTGGTCTTCGACGGAAGCCCGCTTAAAGTGGCCCTTTGATGCGCCCTCGAACTCGCTCCTCGTGCTCCCCAGCCATTCTTCAAGAACACGAGTTGGCAATTCAACGTTCCCATCTCAATGCCTGCGATGACTCTGCTCACGGGCGATGCCAATACATGTCCCAGCCGAGATATCGCGTCGCAGCCTCGTGCACCGCGGAGGCCACGGTAGAAAAATTCGCGGCCACGTGATGCTCAAACCCGCGCTCGCAAATGTACCGAAGCAGCTTCTGCAAATGAGGAATGTGCACGACGCCTGCGCCGCCAAACGTTTCGAGCGGATCATCGGTAAAGTTCCCCTCGCCAACGTAACCTCGCATGGCGCCTTGAAGGTCATCCGTGGAAAACCGCGCAAAACTCATCGGCCCGGCTTTCACTCTGCCTACGCACGTTCCGAACGTGTTTTCCTTGCCCACAGTCCCCGCAATAATCTCCTGGAAGTCCATGCGCACGTCTTTGAAAAAATGTTTCGGTAGATTGCTGCAATGGAAGCAAACCGCCTTATCGGGATCCTCCGCATAATTGTTGTTCCAATCCAGAAGCGCGCTGGGAGTTTCCGAAGCAAGATGCAGCGCGTGCATCCCAACGACGCCGGCAATGTCCACTTCGCATGCGCTCGAGAGCCCGTCGTCGCTCATCATGCTCATGATTGTGCAGGGTACAACCCCGAAGTACTCTTCGAGCGAAGTCCAGCACTGAATGGCGCTGATTGATACTTCGGCGTCCCGCATCCAGCCGTCGATCACGGCTCCCAGCTTGGCCATTTTTAGCAGCGCGGAGTTTGGAACGCTTCCGGTGGAAACATAGCGCCGGATGGCATCCAGCTTTTTTTGCGCTCCAGGATTGTCGTCCTTCATCCGCTCGATACGGCCCAGAATCTCTGACAGATCAATGGTCTCGACCGAGATTCCGTTGGCTTCCAGAATCTTTTCGCTGTAGCGAACCGTGTTGAAGGCCGCCGGCCGGGCGCCGATAGCTCCGATTCGCAAACGCTTCAATCCTTTCACGACGCGGCAAACGGCCAGGAACCACTCGAGATCGCGGCGAAACGCATCGGACTGCGGCTCTACCGTATGCAGGCTCGTCAAGGAGTAAGGAATTCGGTACTGCGAGAGATTGTTACAGGCCGACATTTTCCCGCAAAAACTGTCGCGCCGGTGTGCAATTGTCATTTTTGATGGAGTGTCCGGCGTTGCTTGCACCAATACCGGCACATTCAAGCCTGCCAAACGCAATGTGTCCGCGATCGCTCGCTCGTCACCAAAGTTCGGAAGTGAGACGATGACGCCGTCGATTCGATCGCTCGCGGAGCGAAATAGCGCCGCGCATCGCTTCGCTTCCTCATGTGTTTCGACCGCGCCATGCTTGCTTTGCTCGGGCCCAAGAACAACCGCCTCAATGCCTGCCGTTCGCAAAATCTGAATCATTTCTTCACGGCCGCTCTTCGCCAGTTGATCCGGAAAGAATCCTCGATTGCCGATGATGACACCGAGTGTCGCTTTTACGCTCATTGGATGATCTCCACTCCCTCACACAGCGCGTCTTGGAGCAAATGCACTCCACAGACGTACGCACAAAGTGTCCATGGTCGCATGCCTCGCTTGGAAAGTAACTTTACCCGCCATCGCAATGCGTTGTAGATGACGCTCAATTCTGGCTCTGCCAAATGGAAGACACTGGGTATGCCAAAGCAGTGGAGGACTTCGACTGAACTGGAACGGAACAAATTGTCACCGTAAACTAAAATTCTAACGGAGAATGGCCCCGAGGCTTTCTCTGGAGCGTCAGTTCGTGAAGCACATTTGCGTCCATTGTTTGTAATCGCTTGCAGTGGCAAGATATTCCGGAAGTCGCATGCTTGTCAAGACCAGGAATGCAGACCGTGGGAGCGGCCATCCTGTGATAATGTAAACGATTACAGTCATCTTACATCTCGCACGCCGGTCAGGAGTTTTCGGGGACTTTTCCATGAGATTATTCCCCATGGATCGATGCGAGGATGCACGAACTGCCTATTGGCGCCGACTCTCCTAGCTTGGCAGCGTGAGCGAAATATCGCCCGCAGCTGCAGAGCTGGCAAGCGTCTGTTTAGGCATGCATTTTCGAAGGACTTAGGGCGCCTTACAAACTGATAAAATGTCATTGAAACGATTCGAATCCATGAACCTGGACGCCGTAGCCAAGAAGGCGGGTGTTTCGACTGCGACTGTGTCGCGTGTCCTCAATGACCTCAAGGTGGTCAAGTCTTCGACGCGTGCGAGGGTCCTCAAGGCTGCGGGAGAGCTTAATTATCACCCCAATTTGCACGCACGTTCTCTTGCCCGCGGCAAGAGCCGAACCTTGGGAATTCTTGTTTCCAATATGGAAAACCCTTTTTTCTTCGACATTTATCGCGCTCTCGAGTCTGCGGCCCACGCGCGCGGCTATGAAGTTGTTGTTGCAAACACCGATTACCGTTCCGAGCAGCTTGTCTCCAGCGTGCGCTTGATGATCGGCTGGAGGGTCGCCGGTCTCGCTGCCATCGTCTCCGAAATGGATGCGGAACTGATGCAGGTTCTCACCGATAGTAGAATTCCTATCGTCTTCTATGACGTCGGAACGCCCCGGAAAAACATCACCAATGTCAGGGTGGACTACAAGAAGGGAATGAAGAAAATCGCGGAGTATCTTCATTCTCTTGGTCACACTCGCATGGCTTTTGTTGGACACCATTCCACTCTTGGACCGATCAGCGAACGAAGAAAAACCTTCCTAGAAACCATCGCAGGTTTCACTCCCGGGTGCGAAGGCCAAATCGTAGCCGGCGCCGATGGCTTGGAAGGAGGCCGGCAGGCTGCTCGCGAGTTGCTGGCCTCAAACATTCACCCTACGGCAATCCTCTGCGTAAATGACTTCATGGCCGTGGGTGTTCTGAGAGAGCTTCGCGATCAGGGAATCCGCGTGCCGAATGATATTTCGGTAACGGGCTTTGACAACATTAAGCTTGCCGAGTTTTGCTCACCAGCCCTTACGACTGTGCATATTCCACGCGAGCAGATTGGCCGGACTATATTTGAAAATCTGCTCCCCGATTCGAAAAGAGAGCAGATGACCGGCCGCGAAATTCTTATTGATCCGGAGCTAGTCGTTCGGGAATCCACGGGACTTGCCCGGAAAACCCAGGGCGTTCCGGGCGGCAAAGAAAAAGCTCTCGCCGGGCGATCCACGAACCTTTAGCGTGTGCTGTATATCACACATCAAGAATCATTTTAGTTCGTGGCCACGCGCACTCTATAGGAGCGCGCCCCATTCAAAATGACGTTGCCCCTTTCAAGGCGTGAACTTTTCAAGTATCTCGGCGCAGGCCTGGTGAGCAGTGCTCGTGGCCTTTCCGGCGCCTCGCGCACGCCCCAAGTCCGCTTCACAGATGTCGCGCGCGCCTCGGGTATTGTTTTTACTCACGACAATGCAGCTTCCGCGGAGAAGTATCTGATTGAAACGATGGGCTCCGGCTGCGGCTGGATCGATTACGACCAAGATGGCTTGCTGGATCTCTATCTTGTGAATGGGGCGGCCACAAGCCTTTACACCCCGAAGCAGCACTTGCGTAGCGCTTTATATAAGAACAATGGCGACGGATCCTTTACGGATGTCACGGAGCACGCGGGCGTTGGCGCGGAAGGCTTGTTCGGTATGGGCGTCGCGGTCGGTGACTACGACAACGACGGATTCCCGGACATCTTCGTTCTGGGCTACGGAAGATGCATCCTGTATCACAACAACGGGGACGGAACGTTCTCCGATGTGACATCAAAAGCCGGAGTCGGAAACGTCGGCAAGTGGGCTTCTAGCGCTGCCTGGTTTGATTACGACAATGACGGAAAACTCGACTTGGTCATCGCCAATTACGTCGACTGGTCACCACAAAACAATTTCTACTGCGGCAGCAAGGGCCCCGGGCTACGAAGCTACTGCCATCCGGACGTCTATCACGGCCAGGCACCCACCTTGTATCACAACAACGGCGACGGAACCTTCACGGACGTCAGCAGCCGCTCCGGCCTCGGTCAGAAACCAGGGAACGGACTCGGAGTTGTAACCTTCGACTACGACAGTGATGGCTGGCAGGATATTTTTATCGCCAACGACTCCATGCCGAATTTCTTGTTTCATAACAACCGCGATGGCACTTTTCGCGAAGTAGCCTATTCAGCGGGCGTGGCCGTCGGCATCGACGGTCAATTCGAAGCCGGCATGGGCACCGACGCCGCTGATACCACGGGAAGCGGACGGCTCGATCTGGTCGTGACGCATCTGGATCAACAGCTGGCGCGCCTGTACCGCAATCTCGGCGACGGCGTGTTTGAAGACGCCACCTATCGCTCGAAAATCTCCTACGCCACTTTCCACATGAGCGGCTTTGGCGCCCGCTTCCTGGATTACGATAACGATGGCCGGCGCGATCTCTTCATCGCCAATGGTCATGTCCTCGATAACATCCAGCTCTATCACGCTGAAACGCGCTACGCAGAACCCAAACTCATGTTCCGCAACAACGGTTCTGGAGTCTTTGAGAATGTGAGCGATCAGCTCGGAGCCGATTTTCTATTGCCGCGCGTCAGCCGCGGCGCCGCCATCGGCGATTTTGACAATGACGGTGACCTGGACATTCTTGTCAACAACAACGGCCAGCCCCCGCAACTCCTGCGCAATGACGGCGGCAATTCCAATCACTGGTTGCAGCTCTTCCTCATCGGCACTCATTCGAATCGTGACGCCGTGGGCGCCCGCGTCAAACTGACCGCCGGAGATTTGGTTCTCTTCGATGAAAGAAAAGGAGGTATGAGCTATCAATCCGCGCAAGATCCGCGCCTGCATTTCGGGCTGGGGCAGCGCTCCGCCATCGATCAAATCGAAATCAAGTGGCCCAGCGGTGAGTTCACCAAACTCATAAACTTGAAAGCCGGTCAGATTCTATCTGTCGAGGAAGGCAAAGGCTTGGTCCACCGGCCCTTTCCTCGCGTTCCTTCCAAATCGGTTTGAGGGGATTTTCGGAATCAAAATAGTTTTTCATCTTTCAGTCAGCGGCTTTTTCTCCGCTCGACTTGTTCCTGACGCTCCGGGAATCGCCTTGCTCTCGCCGGGCGCCGTCCGGATTCTTTGCGCCTGCTCTTGATTCAGCTTCGCAAGGATCGCCAGAATCGCTTTCGATTGCTCTAGCCGCCCGCTCTTCCGGTACGCCGCCGCGAGTAGCGAATATGCGCCTGGGTTTTGCGGAGTTAGCCGTCGCCCAGTTTCCAGATGCTCGATAGCTGCATCAATCCGCCCATCCAACAGGTTCACGTGCCCCAGCGCGATTTGAGCGCTCGCATAATTCGCCCGCACAGCAACCGACTTCTCAAGCGCCGCCCGCGCCTCCACAAATTCCGCTTGCCCAGGGCTCGCCCCGGCACGGATCAGCGCTTCGCCCAGAATTGCCAGCAACTGGTAATCCTGCAGACCTTCCGCAGTGGCGGCCCGCGAAACGCGAATCGCTTCCGCAAGGTTTCCTGCAAGGAGATTTTCTTGTGCTTCCGCAAGATACCCGATCTCGGAGTGCGGTGCGAGCCGCATCGCTTGTTCAAAATCCGGTTTCGCGCCGTCAAAATCATCGAGCATCGAAAGCAAATAACCTCGCTCATAATGCAGCCGCGCGGACTCAGGGAGATGTTCGAGGCCAAGCTCAATCACTCGAAGACTCTGCGCATCTTCTTGACGTCTCAGGAAAGCATCGGCAACAAACAAATAAAGCTTTTCATCCTTCGGTGTAAACGCTGCCGCTCGCTGCAGCGCCTCGAACGCTTCGACCGCCTGACCATTTCCCGCATACGCTTGCGCAAGCAAGTTCTCGACACCAACCCCTTCGTGCCGACCGGCGTGCAACGCCGTCAAGACTGCAATGGCTTTCTCGAATTCGCCGGTGCCGACGTAGCAAAGCGCCAGATTGAACTCTAAGGCGTATTCGTCTGGAACGCGGCCCCTTGCTGCAAGAAAATGCGGAATCGCTTCGGCAAATGATCCCCGCCGCGTCAAAACGATTCCTAACTGCAAGTCGTGTTCAGCTTGCGGATCCTCACTCGTCGAAGACTGCGCCGCAGAATTCGTGGAGACAGGAGTTGGAATTTGTGAATAAACAGGCAGCCACATTCCGGCAACGATCGTAATCGTTGCCGGCAATCTTATTCGCAACGCGAGCGCCATCCATCGGGAGCTGTGCATCTGCAATCCCTATCTCCAGCGACCTTTACCTTCTTCAATTGTAATGTAGCGATCGACGGGAAGATCGGTGAATCGCTCTGTCTTTCCGCTCGGGTTCGGCCACTTCACTTCCAGCCAGTCGATCTTGGTCCGTTGACCTAGCCCCAGAACCACGCGCGGATCATGTGAAGAGAGGTAGCTGCCTCCTCCCACTTTCCACTGATGCCTCAGAAGATCGCCGGACTGATAACTCAGTTTTGCGCCAACGGCGTCAATGTTCGCTTTCCGGCCAATCAGCCGGACTCCGAGCCAATGATTCCCGCGTCCAGCGTTGTTCCGCAGCAACACTGGCGGCCCCTCGTTTTGCGCCACCAGCACATCAACTCCACCGTCGTTGTTAAAGTCTCCAAGGGCCAGCCCCCGCGCCGCCAAATTCTTCGAAAAAACCGGACCACTTTGACCGCTCACATTTTTGAAACTTCCGCCTGCATTCCGGAACAACAGCACGGGCTCACGATAAGTGACGTCCTGCATCCGGTTTTCCACCATCAGATCAGGATGCCCGTTCGCTAGGAGCAAATCCACATTGCCATCGTTGTCGTAATCAAAAAATTTCAATCCCCATCCGCTCAAGAGTTTCGTCGAGGAACCAATCCCGCTCGCGAGCGTCGCATCGTTAAACGATTCGTCTTTGCCGTTGTGATACAGCGCGAAAGACTCGTGATCCACATTGGCAACGAATAGGTCGAGCCAGCCATCCTGGTCATAATCGCCGGCATCGACACCCATCCCCGATCGTGCCAGTCCAAAAGGGTTGTACCCCACGCCCGCGAGCGTTCCAATTTCCTCAAACCGGCCTTTACCACGGTTGGCGAACAGAAAATTAGGGACCGTATCATTCCCGACGAATAGATCCATCCAGCCATCGTTATTGATATCCGCGGCGACAACGCCCCAAGCCTTGGCTAAGGATTTGGCGATCCCGGATTCTTTGCTCACGTCCGTAAACGTGCCGTCGCTATTATTGCGAAACAACCAGCAGGGAGCGGGAACATAGACATTTGGCTTGCAGTACCAGCGCCGGTTCGCAGCCCCGTAGCCGCAATAAATATTCTTGGACTTATCGAATTCCACGAACCGGCAAACGAAGAGATCGAGCAGACCGTCGTTGTCGTAGTCGAACCAGACTGCGCTCGTAGCCCACCCCGGCGCGGCCACACCGGCCTTTGCGGTCACATCGGTAAACGTGCCATCGCCATTGTTGTGGTAGAGGATACTCCGCGGATACTGCGTCACGTAAAGATCCGGCAGGCCGTCGCGGTCGTAATCGCCGGCAGCAGCGCCCATTCCGTAAGCGTTTCCAGCCACTCCGGCCTTTAACGTAACGTCTGTGAATGTGCCGTCGTGATTGTTACGGTACAGCGCGTTGCGGAGCGGAGCGGCCGGCTTGTAAAAATCGCACGGCCCGCTATTGACGAGATAAATGTCCATCCAGCCGTCATTGTCGTAGTCGAGGAAGGCACATCCCGGCCCCACCGTCTCCGGCATGTACATCTCGGGCGACTGGCCGCTGACATGAACCCAGGAAATCCCGCTCGCTGACGGTGGGATTTCTTCAAACGCGGGCGCGGTTTCGTTCACAGCCAGCGCAGCGCTTGCAGGGTTCACTCGCCCAAGAGTGGCTCCCAGGCCGGACCAACCTAAAATCTGAAGCATGCGCCGTCGAGAGACCATCTGATCCCATTTTATCCGCTCGCAGGCTTTGGTTTCTCAGAGCTGCGAACTCACTTCGCCTTAGGGCGGGTCCCGTTCGGCGACTTTTCCAAAATTTGCCGTTGGATGGCCATCTCGCGAGTAGCTTCCTCTTTGCGGCCGGTGCGCGCGTAAGCAATGGAAAGTTGGTAGTGCCCCGCTGGGTCGGCAGGCAGCATCTTTACAAACCGTTCGAGAGGATTGATTGCCTCGGAGAAACGTTCCGCCGCATTCAGTGACATGCCAAGCGCGACAAATGCTTCGGCGAAGCCCGGATCCAGTTTGGACGCGTTCGTAAATCGCAGGATAGCCTCTTCCCACTGCCCTGCCCTGCGCGCGATTTCTCCCAGCGAGAACTCGGCGGCGGCGTTGGCGGGATCAATCTTCAATTCCTCTTCAAATTCTTTTTTTGCCTCGTCCGTGTTCGCGGGAGACTCTGATTTTGAAAGTGCAACGCGGCCGAGCCGAAAATGAATTCCAGGAACTTTCGGGTTTTGCTCCAGGATCTTCTTGTATTCCGCCGCCGCCTCATCCCATTTTCCCTGTGACTCCATCGCTTCGGCTTCGAGCTCGTGCGCTTGATAGGAAGACGGAGCTGTCACGGCCAGCTCTTGCGCAGCGCGCGAAGCGAGCTGTCCGTAGTAATGCGTGGTGATATACAGGACTTGCGGATCGTGAGGGAACTCGCGGTTCAGGAGAAGAAGAGTTGTGACCGCCGTCTCCGCCTGGTCAAGGCTCATGGCACAGCGCACTGTGGCCATCGCCACACGATACTTCAGATCCTTGTCGGGAAGATGCGCGGCGGACTTCTTTAGAACCGGCAAAGCTTCCTGACAGCGGCCTTTGGCAGCGAGGTCGATAGCTTGCTCAACCGTCGGAGCAGCGGAAGGCGGAGCAACTGGCCGCGTCTGGGCAGCAACTGTTGCCGTAGCGACCAGGATTCCAACAGGAATCAGACAAACAGAGCGAAGGAATCTGGCTATGAATGACGAACATACAAACGGCGTCCGTCGGATGCGGCAAAGGGGCCTCGGAAGAATGCGGACTTGGCTGCACGAGAGTCCCGACAAGAAGGGTGTGGGCCTAGTTAACGATAACGTGCCCCCTCCCCCCGGTTTTTTGTAAGTGCGGATTCTAAACGAGTTAGCAAATCTGTAAGTCTTTTGTATGCAACACTTATGAGGCAGCCTAGAGATGTTGATTATAAAGGGGTTAGAGGGAAAGGGCTCGTTCCTCGCGGCTGCGATCGCGGGACCAACGGCGGGCACAGCAAGAGCGTGGGTGGAGGCGTTACGGGTTTTTGGCTCAAAATACACAAACAAGGATAGCATGATTGTTACAACCTGTCAATACTAGAGTTAGTACCGTTCGAATTACTGGCCGCTGAGCGTCGCGAAGAGTATTCTCACACAGCTTCAAAAAAGATTGAACCATCAAAGAGCAGCGACGAAGGGACCGGAAGGCTTTTATCCGATTACCTGCGTCGCCGCGAGGTGAGTGCTTGCGCGCGCAATCGTGGTGGTGCAAACAGAAAAGGAGGCATCCACCGAACTCTCCCGGGGTGTGGGGGAGAAGAATTCTGCTCGGTGAATGCCTCCACCAGTCCGATAAGGCCGCCTAGACTGGCTTTAGAACGAAATGTTGGCCCGCAGCTCGATTACGCGCGGACCGTTAAAGTTGCTCGGACCGGAATGCCCAAAGCTCGAAGAGGAAATGTTGGCATTGGGATTCGCAAAATTGGGGTGGTTAAATGCGTTCAAGAACTCTCCCTGGAGGATGAACCGGAACCGTTCTCCGAACGGAACCACCTTCGAGAGCGACAGGTCGTCGTTCCATAGATGAGGCCCGTAGAGCCACACTTGACTGCCAAATGTTCCCGGCGTTGTGTTCTGACAAACGCTGGTCAAGCGACTCTGGCAGGCGCTGCCTGGGACAAGTGACGTCAGAAGGCTTGGATTGATGTCGTTGACAAATCCGCAAGCCGAGCTACAGTTCGGATTTCTCACGCCTAGGCTGGCTTGCAACTGGGATACGCTGACCCCGTTTAGTGCCAGACCGCCTGCTCCATACTCGTTAAACGTCTTGTAAGCTCCCGTCAACTGAAACGGGAATCCCGTCTGATAAGTGAAGATTGTTCCGAGCGTCCACCCGCCCACCACCTTGTCCAGGACGCCCGTGCGGTTGAGAAATTTCTTGCCATGCCCAAAAGGCAAATCAAACGTTCCACTGGCATGCATGACGTGCCTCAGATCGAACAAGGTCGGTGCATAAGCTTGATTCAGGTCTCGGATCGAGTAGATATTTACGGCTCCGGTCCACTGACCGTCCGGCTGTACTCCGAGCGTGTGGCTCCAGGTGTAATTCACATCGAACTGCATGCCGTGCCACTGCTTCTGGCGGAAGTCCACTTGAAGTGCGTTATAGGTGCCGAAGCCAGCCGCGCTCAAGAAGGAAGCGTTTGCGGCCGTATCGCCAAAATTCTTGAAGCCGATTCCATCGGCATACGGATTCGCTTGGAAGAAATTGACTGGGTAGGCCCCTGGAGTCGTATAACTGTACTGTGTGGAGCACGGCGAGAGCGAAGACCCAACCAAATTGCAAATGTACGGTGCATTCCCAAACGGATAAGCCAGTTGGAGAGCCAAGGTCCCGGCAGCTCCCCGGTTCAAGTCTGTGATGAAGGAACCGTTGGTGTAGTCGGCAAAACTTCCCGGTCCCCCGGACTCCGTCCTAAACGCTGTGTCGAAAATCGGCAACGCCACCTGACCCACTATGCCCTTGTTACCGAAGCTGGGAGCAGAAGCACAGCTTGGCGTGGCCATGCAGATCTTCAGGTTTGATTGTGCATTCTTGAATTCCTGAAGGAAACCGTTTTCGAAAATGTTCACTTCGTTGGTGTTGACCCCGATCCATTGATGAAGGGTTCTATGGCCGAGGTAACGGATTTCCAGGACGTTGCTGGCTCCCAGCTGTCGCTGGATACCAAGGTTCCATTGCTGCACGTAGGGCTCCTTGATGTTGGGATCCATTCCGGCGCCCGAGAAGTAGTAATTCCACGTAAACAGCGACTGCTGAAGGCTGGCTGCATAAGCTGGCGGAGCCACGGAATATGGATAGGGGGCGAGGACAGTAGCTAGGTTTGCATCAGTCGGCTGGCTGGGAAGAGAAAGACTGCCAGTCGGGAATGTGCCTGTCCCCCCACCAGCGGCGGGCTGGAGTGAGAAGCTTTGGAAGAATGCCATGCCGTGGTTCGAAGCGCTATTCCAGAAATATTGATAGGGTTCGGTGAATCGTTTGATATCGAACCCGGCGCGAATGACCGTGTTATTTCCGCCGAGCAATTTCCCCAGAAACCCCTCGGAACCAGTCGGATTCCACGCCAGCCCAATCGTCGGCTGGGGAGTTACATTCCATCCATTGTATTGGTGGCTGCTCGCTACGTAAGAAGGATTGAGATCACCCGTCAGAGTCCCGGGTTGGAATGCGTTGCCAGCACCCGAGGGTCCAAAAATTTCGGCTAGCGAAGCGCCGTGATACGCGGCAGTCAGATCGTGGTTGTCCCCGGTGAAGTCCCACCGCAGGCCGTAGTTAATTGTTAACCGCGGGGTGAGGCGGAAAGAATCGTGCGCGTAAAGTCCCCAGCCTTTTTGGAGTTCGTCCAGGTTGTAGGCCGACCCGGGCTTGGTAGCATACTGGCCCGTCTTCTGATCATAGGGAAAACCGCTACCTACGGGGCCGACACCCGAAATCCGGCCTATGAGAGTTGCATACAGATTTTCGGCATCGGTCGTGTCTTGTGTATCGCCAGGGAAATAGTTTTCAAAGGGTTGGAAAGCCGGATCGCCGTTCACCAGCCCCAGACTAACGCTTGGAATTCCGTCAGGCGGGTTCCAATAGTGATCCTGCTCCCGGAAAAAGTTGAATCCAAACGTAACCGTGTGTCTTCCGCGCATCCAAGTCGCGTTGTCGGAGGCGTTCACAATCGGGTAGTAGGTCGTTACAGGAAGTTGAAATGTCTCGCCCGACGCTCCAATGGCCCAGTTGATCTGGGGCAGAGTATCCCAAGCGGGATTTCCACCGAACGCGTACCAAAATGCATTGTAATAATAGCCCACGCGGAACTGGTTGATCAGGGTCGGCTTGATCGTCCAATTCACTCCCAACGAGGCGATATAGTTGTTCGACTTGAACGACGCCGCCTGACTTGCAAAATCCGAGCCGGGGAAAAAAGGAGAAGACGCATTCGGCTGGTTGACCTTGGTCTCCTCGAACGAAAAGTCGATGCGAACCTTTTGCGAGGCGTTGTAGTCCACGCGGAAAGCTGGATAATATTTGGTAGTTGGCGAAGGTACCAACCAGCTCACGTTCTGGACATTCGGGTCACCGGAATCGGAAAGTGACACACCTCCGCTGGCCACCCCTTTGTTAATCAGCGCCTGCTGAGTCGCAAACGCCTGGCAAATACTGGGAGTAGTGACGCAGTTTGGCAGCCCATTCGGCTGGGCAACCTGCGTGAAGAGATTAACTTGTGTTCCATTCGCTTCCGTCAGAATGCCCTGCTGTGCCAATGAAGACAACACTTGAGAGCCGGCGATGTAGCCGCCAGGCTGCTTGGCCATCGCGAACGATCCGAAGAAGAAGAGCTTGTCCTTGATGATGTGGCCGCCCGCACTTCCCCCAAATTCATTGAGAATGATGGGAGTCTTCGGCAGACCGACCGCATTGTTGAACCAACTGTTGGCGTTCAGTGCGGTATTGCGAAAATCTTCGAAGATTCTTCCGTGATAGTCGTTGCTGCCGCTGCGCGTCACGAAATTCACCTGCATAGCGGCCAGGCCCATTCCCTGATTCAAGTCTGCCTGGCTGCTCTGAACGCTCATCTCCTGAATATCCTCGAGGCGCGCTTCCAAGCCAGGTTGCACGTTGCCCGCGAATTTCATGCGGCTCGTCGAGGAAACCACACCGTCAATGGTGTTTCCTTGTGCGATCACTGGCAGACCGTTCCAGGTGCCGAATCCTCCCGTGCCGCTGTATCCCGGCGACAACTGTGCAAGGCTGCTGATATCGCGGCCCTGCAATGGCAATTCTTCGATTTGTTTCGTATCGATGGTCGTTGAGATGGCGCTCGAAGTGAGCTCCACCAGCGGCACCGAGCTCTCGCTGACGACAACTTTCTCGGTCGCTGCCCCTACTTTCAGGGTAACCTTGACATCGGTCGCCCGCCCCCCCTGAACCACAACAGAATCCAGGACTTCCGTCTGAAAGCCGGATTTTGAAACGGTAAGTCTGTACGTTCCGAGCGGCAGAGCCACAAAGGTGTAGCTTCCCACCTGCTGCGTTTCCGCATCATGCACTTCGTTGGTGGCCGTGTTTTGAAGCACCAACTTGGCACCCTGGACGATGCCTGCGCTTGGATCCATAACCAACACGGTCACGGTGCCTTGGGAACTCGTTTGTGGCCATGCGGCGGGAGCCACAACGGCGAGCAAAGCTACTACCCCTAGAACGCAGCTCCATCGAACGGGCGAATTTCTTTTCTGCGGCATAACCCCTCCCTTGCCGTGAATCAAAGCGTGAAAATCGGTGATGCGGATGCAAGACACCCCAAAAACTAGGTTGGATATAATGTATAAAATAGGCAGTGTCAAGGACTTTCTGCAATCGCTTGCATTTCATTTTTCCCCATCAATTCGCATATCTGCTTGCGGAATCTTGTATTCCGCTGAAAACGCTGCCAAACGCTCCACAAGTTTGCTGTTCTTAGAGATAAGTGACTTCTAGCGGTGAGTCGAGGCAAGGACTCGCGCGATGACCACAGTAGCGCCCGAGGCCTCCACGGGGATTCGAATCTGCTGTTCTTCGCCGTCGTGAACTGTCAGTCTTTCCGCCGGATGGTTCTGTACCGTTGCTTTGTAGCTTCCCGCGGGCAACCCCGCAATTCGAACCATCGTCTCGTGATTCTCAGTTGCGCGGTTTTCCAAAGTAAATCGAATTGTCGTAAGTCCATCCTCGAACGAAACCGGCTTGTCCTTCGCAAATCCATCGCGGGCCAGGAGAATATGCCAGCGTTGCGCGCCGCGCATAATATGGAATCGCGCACGCAACCCATCCTTGGGGATCACCTGAATTAAATTTTTCTCCCTGGAAAGCTCTCCGCCATACGCAAATAGCCCAAAAATCGGATCATCTACCACGATTGTTGCGGCGGAACGCAGCGCGCCGCTGTATCCGAGATCGATTTCGCCGGAGTACCACCACGAGCCGCGTCCCATCTCCTTATTGCCGAACCACGCGCGTCCCCAGGGTCTTGGCTCGAACCCTCCGCCCGCGCCGCCATCGTTGTTCTTGCCCGGATACCAGTAGCCGTAGTTGGACTCCGGGGTGCCGGAATTCAGCAGCGCCCAGGAACTCAAGTACGAAGCGTAGCCAAGCCGCAGGTACGGAATCGGATCGCGTGCAAAATAGAGCGCGTAATCCGAGACAGCCCAGCCGCCCATCTGCGCCATGTAACTCAGTGTGTAGTTGGAAGGGCCCGAACCGCGATAATCACTGCCGAGATAGTAGTAAGCGGTTTCCAGCCAGCCGCGGCAGGCGAGATTGAGCTTCATCTGCTCTTCCAGGAATGAAACGGCGTCTTCATATTTAACCGTTCGGTTAAATACGTCGGCCGATTCTCCCGGGCGTGCGGTTTCTCGAGGATGCAAGACATGGCCGATCGCGTATTTTGCAAAGGCATGAGTGGACTCAAATCCAGTGGAATCAAAGGGATACTCCGATCCAAAGAGATACGGATGGTCGTTGATGAAATGCTTGACCTTCTTCTCCCAAGCGGCTTTCAGCCAATCCCCCTGCTCCTTGTGACCGTTCTCATATAGGGCGTCGATGAGGTCCGGAATCACTACCTCGTTGTAGGTTCCGGTTTCATAGGGCGACCATTTCACAATCTCCAGCGGAACAGTGAAAAAAGCTTTCGCCGTGCCAAAAGCGCGTTCGAGGTAAGCGTCTTTATCGAGGTATTTGGTCATCGAAGGGTAAAGCTTCGCGACCCTGTACATGTTGTAGTAAAGGAGGATGACGTGCGGATAATCGTAGATTCTCCAGATGTGCTTTTTCCCACTGGGATCGTCTTTGGAACTGTCGCGATTTACTTTCCAGTTCGGAATTCCATAAATGGCGTAGGGATAGGGCTCCTTGTCCGTTTCTTGCAGGCCGCCCCAGACAAAGTCTTTGAGATAGCTTTCAACGGCATCAATCTCGGGCTGTGAAGGATAGAAAATGTTTTTGCCTGCGATGTAGGGAGCCTTTCCCAGCGCGGGGTCATCGGACGCTACGGCGTAGGACTGCAAACCGTCCAAATCGTCGGGACTGCGCAGAATTTCATGTTTCATATCCCATTGGGAGAAGACCGTCTTGTACCACTTGGATGAATCGTTGACCTGTTCTTGGGAGACGAGGAACGAAGCGCGCTTCTTGAAAAGCGTTTCGAGAGGTTCGGTGACGAAGAACTCGAGCGAGAGATACTGCGAGTTTCCGTAATCCACTTTCAATAAATTCTCGCCCAAGCGCGAGAAGCGGACTTTGTAGACGTGCACGTCTTTGCCGCGTACTCCGAGGTATTCAATCCGCGTAGCCTCTGGATGTTCGGGCACAACAGCGCGAATCTTATTGTGTGTGCGAAGGGAAAACATTGCCGTCAAATCGGTGGGGATGGTCATTCCGGGGACGACATTGATGTCGAAATCCCCATCCTCGTAAAGAACATTCCTGACCGCGCTGTAGTCTTCGGCCCAACGGAAACGAAATTGATAGGTCGCGGAATCGCCAGATTGGCCGCTGGGCTGAAGGAGAATTTTGGTGTGCGGCAAGCGCCATGTGCCGCCCTTCGCCTGCAACTCCTCGCCGGCTGCCGCCGAGTGGATGTAGTAAGCGACGCCGCGTCCAAATCCCCGCGGCTCAAAGTACTCGAGGCCGCTGCCTGGGGCAGGAGTCATCACTAGGTAAGGACCTTCCGTGTTGGTGCGCATCCAAAAGAGAAATGAGCCGTTCCCCGCGATCAGAGTGTGCGGGATGAGACGCTTGGTGTACGTCTCGGTCTTGTCCCAAACATACTGGGTATTGAACTGAATAGGCAGGGCGAGGTCGCCAATTTCGAGTTCGCGCGTGGACTCGTTTTTCAGCGAGATCGTCCAAATCAGCGCGTTGTCTTGAAGGTGGAAACTCTCGCTGGCATGCAGGTCGTGGATTGGAGCGACCTCTCTACCTTCGCCATTGAGGCCCCACAGGAACATGCCAGCGGTGGCGCCGTCTTGCAGCTGTGCCTCGATGCGGAGAGCAGAAGTTGTGACAGGATCGAACTCGATTGTGTTGATCCGGTCAGCTGCGACAGGATAGCTAGTTCGAGAGTTTACTTCCTTCCAGTCCTCGCCATCGCGGTAAAGGATGCGCCAGCTCTTGGGCAGCCTGCCGGGGTTGGCGTCCTCGTCGTGAATAGCCCAGTAGACTTGGACCGAGTGGACTTGTTTTGGCTCGGGAAAATCGTATTGCACCCATTCGGCGGTTCCATTTCGGCCGAACCAGAAGAAGCGTGGAATGCTCTCGTCTTGAGAATTTTCCGGCAGGAGTTGATCGTTGAGGGCAGAAACTGCGGGTGAATGAACAGAATCCGAGGGGCGAGCCAGGGAAGCGAGAGTAGGCACGAGCTCACCGATGGAGAAAGTGACGTTCTGCTCGGGCGAAGAATTCTTGGGATCCAGAAGTGCCGCGGACGCTTTCCTCCACTCTTTTTCGCCCTCGGAGCGGTAGCGAATGAGAATGTCGCCAAGAGTGCGCCCGCGGGCGATGTAGTCGGTGTCGTATTTGTCCTGAACGCGCTTGAGGTTGGTAACGCCGGAGGACGAGTAGGTGACATGGAACTCGGAATTTTGGAGGGATTGAGGGGAAGCGAGTGGGGGAAGGGAGAAAGCGGCGAGGAAAAGGAAGGTAAAGGAGAAGCGCAAGGAAGGACCTCCGGAGGAAGAATAAAGTAAGCGCTTGCAATGTAGCACAGTGCATATATTATGCAATCGAAATGGGTTTCTCCCGCGGCCGCAATGGTGGGGGACGAACACGGCGGAAGCGCTTACAAACGTAGACCGCTGCAAGAATCGATTAGCTCGGAACTCGACAGGTTGACGATGAGGACTGGGACATGAAGCCAGACGTGAGCACTGCTCGATGGAATGGCAGGAGAGTGGCTGCCCTTGCGGCTCTCGCGATGGCGGCGGCGACCGTGATATGGACTGGGCGAGCGCAGCAACAGCGGAAGAAAGAGCCGCCCACTCCCGGGCCGATGCTTGATCAGGGTTATTTGGATTTGGAAACATCCGGTTTCTTCGTCCGGCTGGTACGTTCCTCGCAGACGATTGCCGCGCTTAAACCGAAGGGAGCGGGTGAGTTCGACTTTACGCCAGGCGATCTGTTGGAGGAGCGATCCAAGGACGGTTACTACCATTTGGGTGACATCGATCTCCGGCTTCGAACGGGCGATTCAGGAGAATGGAGAAATTACTCGACAGCCCTGGCCCGCACTCCCGTTAGCGCGCTTCCCACCTCTGCGCGAGTCTTGGCCGCGGCCGATTTGGGGCCGACGCTGCCGGCGGAGATACCTGTGCAAATTGTTCGAACCTGGGGACTCGAGGGAACCAACCTCGCTTTACGGTTCAGCGTGAAAAACAAGTCAGCGCAACCCGTGGAGATCGGTGCGCTCGGTATCCCGATGATTTTCAACAATGTGTTGAATAATCGATCTCTGGAGCAGGCTCACGCAATTTGTTCGTTCTATGACCCGTACATCGGTGGGGACGCGGGTTATCTGCAGGTGACGCGATTGAGCGGACACGGCCCTGCTTTGCTAGTTCTTCCCATCGGTAAGACGCGGTTTGAGGCGTACAACCCGATCCTCGACGCACGCCGCTCGAGCAGCGCTTCTATTTTCCACGATCCGACACCGCGAGGAATTACGTTCGAAGGGTTTTACGAATGGATGGTCCACAGCGCTGCCTATGCGGAGAACGAGTGGAAAAAAGCATCGCCTTGGAATCCGCCTACGCAGGAGACACTGGCCCCAGGCGAAACGAAGACATACGGCGTGGAGTTTGTGACGGCGGACTCGATTCGAGATATCGACAAGACTCTCGCGGAGAACGGCCGGCCAGTGGCTGTGGGAATTCCCGGCTATGTTTTGCCGACGGACATGGAAGCCCGGCTGTTCCTGGAGTATCCCCGAGCGGTAAAGTCGATGACGGTGGAGCCTGCGGGAGCGATGACGCTCCGAGAAAATGCGCACACGGCCGGTGGATGGAAAGACTACGTGGTGCAGGGAAAGCAGTGGGGACGGGCGCGGCTGACTGTTACTTACGAGGATGGATTGGTTCAGACAGTCCATTATTTTGTGACCAAGCCGGAAGCGCGGGCGCTCGCGGACATGGGGCACTTTCTCACGACAAAACAATGGTTCACCGAACCCAACGATCCATTCCATCGTGCCCCCTCGATCATGAGTTACGACCGCGAGACTAACGAAATCGTGACGCAAGACAGCCGGGCGTGGATTGCGGGACTCGGAGACGAAGGAGGCGGCGGCGCGTGGGTGGCGACGATAATGAAACAGCTCGGTGAGCCGAATAAAGAAGAGCTGGGTAAGTTTCAGCAGTTTGTGGATGGCGTGTTGTGGGGCGGCCTGCAGTACAAAGAGGGCCCGAAGAAATTCGGCGTTCGCAAGAGTCTGTTCTATTACCAGCCGGATCAGATGCCGGCGGGCTTCTATCGAAAAGATTTCGATTGGACTACGTGGACGAGCTGGGATAAAGCGCACGCGGAGCGAGTGGACCGCTCTTTTAATTATCTTCACGTGGTCGCGGCCCACTGGGTGTTGTACCGGTTGGCGCGTAACTACGAGGGATTGGTCACGAATCATCCGTGGGACTGGTATTTGACAAATGCGTATGAGACGTCGATTGCGATGGTGAAGTTAGCGCCCGAATACGCGGTGTTCGGCCAAATGGAAGGAGACATCTTTCTTCAGGTGTTGGCCGATCTGCGGCGCGAAGGTATGAGCGCGCAAGCGAACGATCTGGAAGCGAAGATGCGGGTGCGCGCAGATAGGTGGAAGGAGGAAGCCTATCCGTTTGGGAGCGAGATGCCGTGGGACTCGACGGGACAAGAAGAGGTTTATGCGTGGATGAAGCACTTCGGCTACGAGGAAAAAGCGGAGGTGACTCTGAATGCCATTCTTGGCTACGACCCGACGATTCCTCATTGGGGATACAACGGCAGCGCCCGGCGATATTGGGACTTCATTTTCGCTGGCAAGTTTCGGCGGCTTGAACGCCAGTTGCACCACTACGGATCGAGCCTGAACGCGATTCCCTTGCTGGCGGAATACCGGGAGCATCCGAATGATTTTTATCTGTTGCGAGTGGGATACGGCGGCACGATGGGAACAATTTCGGACATTGATCAGGAAGGATTTCTTGCGCCGGCGTTTCATGGGTTTCCCGACATGCTGAGACCGGACGGGATTACTGGAGACGACGGGCCGAACCTGTTCGGACATGCGTGGAACACGGCAACGTACATCGTGGATCACCCGGAATTCGGATGGGTGACGTTTGGAGGAAACACTCGCGTCGTTGGGAACATCGTCAAGGTTACGCCGCGCGATTCGTTTCGCATGCGTGTCTATCTTGCACAGGCGGGAGTTTGGCTGACATTGGACGCCGGACAATTCGAAGAGATCGAAGTCAATTCGAAGACGGGTGCGATACGCCTTGGATTTTCGGCCGCGACAGACTATCTGCACTCGGCGCTGCTGCGTATCGAACAACCCGCGAAGACGAGCGCCGCGGTCCGCTATCGACCAACGGAGCCTCTGAAAGAAGAACGCGGGGCTTATGTGATTCCCCTCAGGAAAAAGATTGCCTGGGTGGAGCTCACTGCGAAGCAGTAATTGTGCCCGGTACCGCTGCGCTTTAGTGCAAACTCGACGTCGAATAAACGAGGCAGAACAATTTTCTCGTGTAGTTCAGGAGGTTATTGTGCGGAAATGCTTGTTCGCTGTACCACTCATCGCATTGTTTTTGCAGGGCCCGGCTCATGCACAGGCTCCCAACGCCGCGCGGATCTCGGAAAACAAGATTCTGAAAGTTCGGCCGCTGCCATTGGATAGCGTGCGTCTCACCGGAGGCCCGCTGAAGAACGCGCAAGAGCTAGACGCGAAATATTTGCTCGAACTCGAACCGGATCGGATGCTGGCTTTCCTTCGCCAGCGGGCCGGGCTGGAGCCCAAGGCAAAAGGTTACGGGGGCTGGGATGGCCCTGGGAGACAACTGACGGGCCATATTGCCGGGCATTATCTCTCGGCGGTGAGTCTGATGTGGGCCGCCACCGGCGATGTGCGCTTCAAGGAGCGCGCCGACTATATCGTAAGTGAACTGAAGACAATCCAGGATGCGCAAGGCGATGGCTACCTGGGCGCGCTGATGGACAATCAAGGCGTGGATGGAAAAGTACGATTCCAGGAATTATGCAAAGGCATTATCCGATCGGGTGGCTTTGATTTGAATGGGCTGTGGTCGCCGTGGTACGTGGAGCACAAGATTTTTGCCGGACTTCGGGATGCCTACCGTTACACCGGCAACCAGACAGCCTTAGAAGTCGAGATCAAGTTCGCGGGCTGGGTCGAGAGTATTGTTTCCAAACTGGACGACGAGCAAACGCAAAAGATGCTGGCAACTGAATTCGGGGGAATGAACGAAGTGACCGCCGATCTCTACGCCGACACGGGCGATGCGCGCTGGCTGGCGCTCTCCGGCAAATTTGAGCACCGCGCCATGATTGATCCACTTGTTGCCGGGCAAGACATCCTTGGCGGCAAGCACGGGAACACGCAGGTGCCGAAAATGATTGGATCGCTGGCAAGGTACATCTACACCGGCGATGAAACCGACCACAAAGCCGCGACAAACTTCTGGGACGAGGTAGCGCTGCATCACAGTTATGCCACCGGCGGGCATGGCAAGAATGAATACTTCGGCCCAGCCGACAAGCTGAACAACATGATCGACGGACGCACGGCAGAAACCTGCAACGTCTACAACATGATCAAAATGTCGCGCACACTTTTCTCCGTCGATCCGGAGATCCGCTATGCGGACTTCCACGAGCGGGCGCTGTTCAATCACATTCTTGCGTCCCAGGACCCCAGTGATGGGCGCGTGTGCTATATGGTGCCTGTCGGGCGCGGAGTTCAACACGAATATCAGGACAAGTTCGAGGACTTTACGTGCTGCGTGGGCACCGGCATGGAGAGTCACGCCCTCCACGGATATGGCATCTACTACGAATCCGCGGACAAGCTCTGGGTAAGCATGTATGCGCCGTCCCGCGCGAATTGGGAAACCGCGGGCGTTCAACTCGAAATGAATACCGATTTCCCCATGGGTGAAGCCGCGTCCCTAAGGGTCACGCCCAAATCACCGAAAAGATTCACGTTGGCTCTGCGGCGGCCGTATTGGGCGGGCACGGGCTTCGGCGTCAAAGTGAATGGCCAAGGGGTGAAGGATCTACCGAAGGCTGATTCTTACGTTGAGATCACTCGGACGTGGAAAAAGGGGGACATGGTGGAATTAGTTTTGCCGAAAACTCTTCGCAAAGAGACATTGCCCGACAACCCGAATCGATTCGCGGTGATGTGGGGGCCCCTGGTGCTGGCGGGAGATCTCGGGGCGGAGATCCCGGAAAGGCAGACACGACGAAACGGAGGCGCGGTAGAATCCGCACCGGTGCTGGTGGCCAAGGAGCAGTTGGTCCACAACTGGCTGAAACCAGTGGAAGGCAAGCCCGGAACGTTTGTGACCTCCGGCGCCGGCCTAAAAACGGAGATCAGTTTCGTCCCATTCTATCAACTGCCACGTCGCCGGTACGCCATCTACTGGGACATGTACACTCCGGAAGAGTGGAAGAAAAAGTCCGAAGCTGTCGCCGCTGAACAGGAAAAACAGAAGAGGCTCGAGGCGGTAACTGTAGCGTTTGCACAGCCGGGACAAATGCAGACGGAACGCGACTTCAACCAGCAGGGCGAGGATAGTGCTCCGGTCCAATTGATGGGACGCTATGGCCGCGGGGGCACAAAATGGTTCTCATTTGACGTGCCGGTGGAAGCAAGTCATCCGATGGGACTGATTATCACGTTCAGTAATGATGCGCGACGGGATGGCTCGTTCGAGATCCTCGTGGATGGAAAGAAAGTGGGAGAACAAAAAACGCAAAGACGAAGTCCCGAACTGGACGTGCAGTTCTTCGACGTTGAGTACGCGATTCCCTCCGAGTTGATCGAGGGCAACCGGAAAGTGACGGTACGGTTCGAAGCGTCCGCCGGAAGCGATATTCCTGGCGTGTTTGGCGTTCGGATAATCCGCGCAGACCTTGCCCGATAAAGAGACAGCATCGATGCGGGCACATTTCGGCGTTTTAGGAATGCTGTTCGCGATGACGCGTGATGAATTCTTTCAAGTATTCGCCAGCTTCCGTGATGTGTTTCCACAGAGCGGTGGCAGCGATCTCAGGATCTTTCGTCTTGCAGGCAGCGAGAAGTTCGCGGTGCGCCTCGCCGGCCCGGTGGAGGTCGCGGGTAAAGACAAGATGGAGACGAGTGTAGCGGTCACAATTGATATTCAAAGTCTTCAAGAAAGAGAGCATGAAAGGACGATTGGCGGGAGCGTAGAGGGCGGAGTGAAAACTCCAGTTCCACTGGCCCCAGGACTTCACTTCGGAATCCTTCTTGAGGGACTGCTCGTACTGAACGAGGATGTCTTCCGCACGCTGAAAATCCTCTTGCTTCATGTTCGGGATGGCGTGACGCAGCATATAGCATTCGAGAACGGCGCGCGTTTCGAACATCTGCATGATCTCGTCGGGTGACAGAGCAGAAACAATCGCGCCGCGATTGGCGACAATGGTGATGAGGCCTTCGGCAGCCAAATGGCTTAGAGCTTCACGCACGGGGATGCGGCTAATCTGAAATTCAGTGGCAATGGCATCCTGGCGAAGCTGTTCACCTTCGCGCAGTTCGCCGGTGAGAATTTTTTCCCGGAGGCGCTCGACGACGGCCGCAGAAAGAGATTGCCTTCGGATGGGGTCCGATTTTCTCGGAGAAATCGACTCGATAGTTGAACGAGGATTCGTTGCTTTCATAGTTGCAAGTTCACCAAACAAGTATCACCCAAGCAAGCGGGCCAAGACGTAGTACTAAAAGTTACCGGATTTCACAAAAATTGCCGGCGGCCCGGATCTGACTAGGCGAATTTGCCACTCCAGTCCTGTGGACAGCTTTGCGCACCTCGTTGAGACTATAAAATAAATGTCAAATTTACAACTGTCATCGCGTGAACTTGCCGTCTACCATTATCCAGATTCCCAGCGGGTTGCCATTTTTCAATTCGTCGGGGAGCGCGGATTGCGGGAAATCCTGATAGCAGACGGGACGTGCGAAGCGAAAAATGGCTTGCGAGCCGACGGAGGTGGTGCGGCTGTCGGTGCTCGCGGGGTAGGGCCCGCCGTGGACCATGGCGTGACAGACTTCAACGCCGGTGGGATAACCGTTGAAAACGATGCGGCCGACCTTGTCTCTTAGTATCTGGACCAAGTCGGAAAATTCATGCAGGTCTTCCTCGGTGCCGTGAATCGTGGCGGTGAGATGGCCGTTGAGACTGCGAGCGGCCTCGAGAAGTTCGTCGTTCGTTGAAAAACGAACCAACAGTGTCGAGGGACCAAAAACTTCGGATCCCAGGTCGGGACTGCTCAATAAATTGGGAACATCCGTTTGGAAAACCGCAACTCCCGCAAGGAAGGCTTGGCCGGGGCCCGTCTGTTCGCCTTCGGCCACTAGAGTTAAATCTCGGCGATCCTTACGATTCTGGATTTCGCGTTGATAGGAGTTTCGAATGCCGGAGGTCAGAAGCGTAAATTTGGAGGAATGGGCGACTTTGTCTTGGAATTCAGGAAAGAAATTCGTGGAGGCATTCTGTTTTGGAAGGAAAACCAAGCCAGGTTTAGTGCAGAATTGCCCGCTTCCCAGAGTGAAAGAAGCGTGAAGCTGAGAAGCGATCTCCTTTCCGCGCGCAGCCATGGCACCCGGCAAAATAAATACCGGATTGGTGCTGCCCATTTCGCCGTAGAAGGGGATGGGCTCCGGCCGACGGACTGCCAAGTCCATCAGAGCGCGTCCGGCGGCGATTGAGCCGGTGAAACCGACGGCCTTGACGAGCGGATGCTGAACGAGCTTCGCGCCGACTTCCGTTCCGCAGTCGAACAGGAGAGCAAACACGCCTTCGGGTAAACGCTGCTCGCGAAGGCAGTCACGAATGGCGCGCCCAACAAGCTCGCTGGTGCCCGGATGGGCGGGATGTGCTTTGACGATCACCGGATTTCCAGCGGCTAACGCGGAGGCGGTATCACCGCCAGCAACCGAAAAGGCGAGCGGAAAATTGCTGGCTCCGAATACGACTACGGGTCCGAGGGGAAACAACATCGAGCGGACATCAGGTTTGGGCAGGGGCTTGCGTTGGGGATCCGCGTGGTCGATGCGCGCGGAAACCCAGGAGCCTTCCTCGAGTACGGAAGCAAACAGACGAAGTTGATTGCAAGTGCGTGCCGTTTCTGATTTCAGGCGCGGCTCGGGAAGTGCTGTTTCGGCATGCGCGCGCGCAACGAGTAAATCGGTGATCGATTCGAGGCGAGAAGCAATGCGATTGAGGAAAGAAGCTCGCTCACGCCCAGGCAAGCGTGAGTAAACGAGAAATGCATCGCTGGCGAGCTCGGCCGCTCGCCGCACATCTTCCGGGCTTGCGGAAAAAAAGGCCGGGGCGATTTTCTCGCCGGTGGCTGGATTCCACGCGCTGAAAGGAGCGCCAGTGGATGCGGAGTCGCGAAGACCAATCAGGGATTTACCAAGTATTTCCATCGCCTGTGTCCGTTATTTCGCCGCTTGCCGGAGCCGGAGTTCGGTGCTGGCTTTTTGCGGGCGCGTGCGGAGCGCGTCGTGGATCAGATCCTTGGTGGCTTGAAGCTCTTCACCCGTTAGCCGAAGCTTTGGCGGCCTGACGTCCGCGTTGCCTACACCGAGTTCTTCTTGTACGAGCTTGATGAGTTGAACGAACTTCGGGACGGTGTCGAGACGCAGCAAGGGAAGGAACCAGCGATACAACTCAAAAGCCTGCGAGGATTTGCCCTGGATGCCATATTCGAAAAGGTCTACGGATTCGCGCGGCAATGCGTTGGCCAGACCAGCAATCCAACCAACGGCGCCCACGGCGACGCCTTCGAGAATGGCATCGTCCACGCCAACAAACAGGGCGAGGCGATCGCCAAGCAAGGCACGAATGGCAGAAACACGGCGAACGTCGGCGCTTGATTCTTTCACGGCATCGAAATTGGCGCGCTCTGCGGCAAGTTCGCGAATATGTTCGGGCAGAAAATCCGTGCCGTAGGCGATCGGATTGTTGTAGAGCATGCATGACAGTTGCGTGGCATCGAAGACCGCGGAGACGTGGGCCTTCATTTCTCGCCAATCGCCGCGATAGACGTAGGGGGGCAGGACCATTAGAGCGTCGCAACCAGCAGCGTGCGCTTGCTTGGCGAGGCTTACGGCCTCGGCGGTGGTCAGCGAAGAGATTGCCGCGACGACTGACGCACGGCCTTTAAGTGCGTTGGCGCAGGTATTCAGGACGGCGACTTTTTCGTCGAAGGACAGCGTCGCACCTTCACCCAAAGAACCCAAAGCGACGACTCCGGTACAGCCATTCTCGACTAGCCACTGGCAGTGGCCGGTTATGAATGCGTGGTCTATCTGCGAACTCTTTGCGAAGCATGTGGTGATTGCGGGAATGACACCTTGCCACTTCATTGTGATCCTCCAAGGGGTTGCGCCGGAATCGCGGGCGACGACATCGCTGCAAGACTCGAACAACGCACCGGAAATATCGGTGGACGCAAGGAGTCCATGGTCCATCCGAAAAGAAACTCGGCAGCCGCGCCGCAGACGCGTCCTTGACACGGGCCCATGCCGCAGCGGGAGTGCAATTTGGCAGCGCGCCAGGAGGCGTGCTTGCGGACGTCTTCGATGGAGACGTCTTCGCAGCGGCAGAGGAAGGTGTCAGGCTTCGCCAGAGTTGCGAGCTCTGAGCGCAGCGCGAAAGTTTTCCTCATTGCTCCAACGACTCTCCTGTAGCGCGTGCGGGCTGTGAACAGTTGTTTTGCGGAATTGCGACGGCCGGCCGCCGAATGGCCTGCAATCTGACCTTCGACGATCGAAAGCTCCATGCCGCCGATTCCGGTGGGTTCTCCAGCACAATAAACATCCGGCTGCGAGGTCTCCTGAAGCTCGTTCACTTCGACGAAACCGTCCTTCACGCTGCATTGTAATGCGCGGGGCAGCTCAAGGTTCGGAACAAGATGAAATCCGCAAGCCAGATAATCGCATTCGATTTCGCGGAGATGACCATTATCCGATATTCGAACTGCCTGCAAGCGGTCCTGCCCAATCGCGGCGACCGGCCAAGCGCTTGTAAGGTAGGGAGCGCGCCTGCAGCGGAATCGGAGTTGCGCTGCTTCGACAAGTTTGCGAGGAAACGCGGCCATCGCCAAGGTGAAGGACCGCAGTTGCGAGAAGGGTGCTTGCTCGCAGATGCACTGGACGCTGGCTCCGCGTTCACTCAAATACGCCGCCACGGCAAGGAGAAGCGGGCCGGTGCCAGCGATAACAACGCGTTTGCCGGTTACTGATAATCCAGATTTCGCCATGGCTTGGAGCCCACCGGCGCCGACGACATTTGGAAGGGTCCAGCCGGGGAACGGAAGAAAAAGTTCGCGTGCTCCGGTCGCAAGGATCAACTTGCCGTAGTGTATCTGCCAGAGAGAATCGTCCGACTCTGCTTCCAAGCGGCCGTTGTGAGCGTGGAAGACGCGTGTGCCCGCTATCAAAGTGACGCTTGATCTCGAGAGCCTTTCGAGCCAGCGCGTCGACTCCGAGTGAAGCGATCCACTCGCGCTGCCGCGCCAGATCTGGCCGCCGGGTGCGGCGTTGTCATCCAGGAGCGCAACGCTGGCACCGGACTCGGCGGCCGTAACCGCGGCGGCAATTCCCGCAGGGCCGGCGCCGATCACCGCGACGTCGAAGCTCTGTTGGGCGTGACTATCCATGGGCGTTGATTTCCATATTCTCTTCGCACACCACCTGGCAACTCCGACGGTGGGGTTGGCCGTTAATCTCCACGCGGCATTCGAAGCAAGTACCCATACCACAAAGCGGAGCGCGCGGCTGGCCCGAGACCGACGTTCGGGAAGCACCGCTCGAGAGAAGCACAGCGACAGCCACAGTAGATCCAGCAGGGACATTTACCGGCGTGCCGTTCACACGAACTGTGAGAGTTTCAGACATTTGTTTCGACTTTTATTTCGTTCGTCATTTGTCTCGACGGCAAATAGGGCTCGGCCGGAATCGCGGGAGTCTGACCGAGAAGCTGCGCGCAAATCAGCTTGCCCGTGGCCAAGGAAGTCGTAATTCCCAGCCCTTCGTGCCCGGTCGCGATGTACAGAGTCGGATCCTCGAGCCATGGACCGATCAGCGGCAGCTTGTCTGGAGTAGCGGGACGAAAACCAGTCCACACTCGAATGCCGGAGAATGCAGACAAAACCGGCAGGTATTCAAATGAGCGCTCCAGCATGCGCGAGACAATGGCTGGTTCAACCCCTTCGTGCTCAACATCGTACTGCCGCGACGAACCGATGAGTAGCTGGCCGGTCTTGCGGGGCTGGACATTAAAAGCGACGGAATCGCTTGTGAGTGAGTGCGCCGACTTGAGGTAGCCAAGCTCAACGAGTTGATGGTGAACCGTGCCTGGATAACGGTCGGTGATAACAAGATGCCCCTTACGCGGTTTGACCTGAACGCCCGGAGTCAACCTGGGAGCGAATTGGCCGGCAGCATTGATCAGTCGTCCAGCGCTCAAGGTGGTGCCATCCGCCAGACGGGCGCTTCCTTTGGACAGTGATACGACTGCTTTACCCAAGTGCAGCGAAGCGCCCAAATCGATCGCTCTTTGCAGCAGAAAGGTGGCAGCTGCCGGAGGATAGATGACGGAATCATCTTCCACTAGAAGTCCGCCCGCAAGGGGCATGCGTAGTTGTGGCTCGGCCTGGTGCAAAGCTTGAGGATCGAGGATTTCGGCGTGAACTCCACGATCATGATAATAGGCGCACTTTCGACGAACTTCCGCCAGTTCCTCTTCATCCACGGCAACCCAAATAGTTCCACATCTTTCGAATTCGACGTAGGGCGGCAACTCCTCGTGGATTTCTTCCCAGAGAACCTGAGAATAATGGGTCAAAGTGAATTGCGCTTCCGAATCGTCCATCACCACGAGGTGGCCCATCGAAGCGCCGGTTGCCCCCGCCGAAGTGAAGCGCTCTTCCACGACGGCCACACGCAATCCGGCCCGAGCAAGTTCAAAAGCGCAGGCGGCACCCACAATTCCCGCGCCAACGATCAAGACATCGGTTGCACGCATCATTCTTGAATGCCGTAGCGGAACGGATCACACGGATCAAAAATGAAATCCGCGTCAGAAGTGATGAACGCAGAGCCCTTGATGACGGGAATGATTTCCCCGTTTTCGATGCGGACCTGCCCCTCGAACACACTCCCAACAATACTTTCTTGCCGCCAAACCTCGCCCGGGTTGAGCTTGCCATCTGCGTAGAGACAAGCAAGCTTGGCGCTCGTGCCTGTGCCGCATGGCGAACGGTCGTATGCTTTTCCAGGGCAGAGCACGAAATTCTTGCTGTTGACACCCGGAATCTGGGAAGGACTGAAGAGCTCGATGTGATCAATTTCTTTTCCGTCCGCGCCCTTGATTCCCTTCTTTTCAAGGGCCTGGCGGATCGCCCATGTAAATTGTGTCAGCTCATCGATGTTGCCCATCAGCAGATCGAAGGAATGGTCGTTGACGAGGAAAAACCAATTTCCCCCCCAGGCCACGTCGCCGCGTACCGTTCCATATCCCGGTACATGAACCGCGACGCATTTCTCGGTTCGCTGGCTCGGAACGTTTGCGACGGAGACTTCGCCCGTTTCCAGCAGTGTGGCCGAAACTGTCCCTACCGGCGTGTCGATCTTGTGTTCGCCGATGCCAATTCGCCCCAGATACGAAAGGGTGGCTACCAGCCCAATGGTGCCATGCACGCACATCCCCAGGTAGCCGACATTATTAAAGTAGATGACTCCCGCGGCGCTTCCAGGTTTCACGGGCTCGCAGAGCAGCGCCCCGACGACAACCTCCGAGCCGCGAGGCTCGTTCACGAGCGCGCGCCGCAAGAAATCGTGGCCGTTTCGAAACTGGCCGAGACGCAATGCCATATCTTCGCAAGGCAGCGCAGGCCCGCCAGAGACGATGATGCGCGTCGGCTCGCCTCCCGTGTGTGAATCAACTACGTGAACACGCTGCAGTCGTTCAAACATGGAAATGGGGTTTCCCCGACCCCTCCGGATTCAGGATTGCAATTTGCCTCGCCCTCGAAAGACCGACGGTACGTAGGCTTTTGGTAACGTCTGATTTTTGCAAAGTCACTCGGCGCAGCTTGGCATATTCGCCGCCTAGAATGCCCATAAATGTAGCCGATATACTTCAATGAATAAGCAGGCTCCCGCAAAACGAAAAGGCCGGGAGAGCAGGCCGCACAAATCGCTTAATTCATATTGACATCACGTCTTGCATACAATATACATAATCCGGCCCGAGAGCAATCACTTTTTCCTCTCGGTCCTGCGACTTGTTCTCGGGTTTTTCACTACCATTCATCTAGATTTTGAAATGACCCTGGAACTCTTGGGAGCTTTTGGCATATTTGAGTCTGGTCAGACTCAGGTTGGAGTTTGTGAGCCGACTCAGTATCCGCCTCGCTGTAATACCTTGGACTCATCTGGCATCAACTTTATGTAAGGATATAAAAACAAAAGACTTATCAATACTGCGCATGGATACCTACAAGAAGCGCCGGGAGGGGGGATTGTTGCGAGCCGAGATTCTCCTAGAGGATCAGTCCTGCCAACATGTAGTCTCCCGAGCCTCTGATCTTAGATGTCCGGGTGTAACCACGATTGTGGTGCACAAATGAGACGCGGTTCTGAAGGCAAACTCCCAGCGGAGGTTGAACTTACAATGAAACTCTATGGGCGGCAGATAGTTCCGGTTCTCCTCGCTTCGTGGTTGCTAGTGTCCGCGGCGATCGCCCAAGGCACTCGAGAGGACTATCAGCGCGCGGAGCAATTTCTCCCGGGAAATTTACGCCACAAGCTGTATGTCGCCGAAATGGAGCCGCACTGGATCGCAAAGACCAATCGCTTCTGGTATCGCAAGGCCAGCCCAAAAGGAGTCGAATTCTTTTTGGTTGATTCGCCCCAAAACACAACCAAACCTGCGTTCGACCAAGCGAGGCTGGCAACCGCGCTTTCCAAAGAAACCAAGCGCGCATTTAAACCCACGGAACTTCCTTTCGACACCTTCGAGTTTTCCGAGGATGGGAAGTCCGTTCACTTCCAAATCGAAAACGCGTCCTGGAGTTGCAACCTCGAAACGTACAACTGCAAAGAGGCACGCGAGCCTTCCGCTGGTCCCTATGAAAATGAATCGCCCAGCAAGGAATGGATCGCGTACGTGAAGGATTTCAATCTGTATGTTCGGTACGTGCCCACAGGCGAAATAGTGCAACTGACGCGCGATGGCGAGCAGTGCTGGGAGTACGCCACGTCAATTCCTTCCTTGCGCCCGATGGTTACGCAAGGAACCCAGGAACCGAAGCAGCGCCCCGCAGTATTTTGGTCGCCGGATTCTTCCAAGCTGGTCACGTATCGCATGGACACGCGCAATGCGGGCAAATTCACAAACCTGCAATTTGTCCCACCCGGCCAGCTTCGCCCCAGAGTGTTCCGTGTTGTCTATCCATTACCCGGAGAAGCGCTGCCAAAGGCGGAGCCAATCGTCTTCAACGTTCGAAAAGGCAAACGCATCGATGTAAAAACCGATCCACTCGAGATGCAATTCCAAGGCGGACCCGGATTCGAGTGGTTCCCGGATAGCAAGGGCTTTTACTACGACCACGGCGAACGCGGCGAGAAAGAGATCGAATTACGCATTGTAGATGCGGACACAGGAGAGCAGAGGGTAGTCATCCGTGAAAAATCTGATCGGTATGTCGATCCGGGAGAGACTTTCTTCCGCTTTCTGCACGAGTCCGGCGAAGTGGTGTGGTCCTCGGAACGGGACGGTTGGAATCATTTGTATCTCTACAACCAGAAAACTGGCGAACTGAAAAACCAGGTCACGCTGGGGCCGTGGGTCGTGCGCCGGATCGTCGACGTAGATGAAAAATCGCGCCGTGTCTATTTCCTGGCGAACGGGCGCGAGAAAGATGAAGATCCCTATCAGACTCACCTGTACAGCGTTGGGCTGGACGGCAAAGGCTTAAACCTGCTCACCCCAGAAAACGCCAACCACACGGTGAGCGTATCGCCCGACCATTTATACTTTGTGGACAGCGCCTCGCGGCCAGACTTGCCGGGGCAAGTGGTTCTCCGGAACACCAAGGACGGCTCGCAGGTTCGGATTCTCGAGCAGACCGAAGCGGCTGCACTCCTCCAAATGGGCTGGAAATATCCCATGCCCTTTCACGGAAAGGCCAAAGATGGCACGACGGATCTCTACGGATTGATCTGGCGGCCAACGAATTTCGATGCAGCCAAGAAGTACCCCATCATCGAAATGGCGTACACGGGTCCGCAGGCATTCTTTGTGCCGAAAACGTTCGGTGCAGCGATGCGCGGCCTGCAATCGGTCGCGGAGTTGGGTTTCGTCGTGGTAATGGTCGATGGCAGGGGAACAACGGGGCGCTCGCGCGCGTTCCATGAATATTCATACCACAATCTCGGAGGAGCATTCGAAGACCACGTCGCCATGATCCAGCAGATGGCAGCGCAAAATTCCTATATGGACCTTACGCGTGTTGGGATCTTTGGGACCTCCGCGGGAGGATACGGAGCCGCTCACGCCATTCTAATTTTCCCCGACTTTTACAAAGTTTGCGTTTCCATTTCCGGAGATCACGACGCGAGGCTGGACAAGGCCTGGTGGAACGAGTTGTACCAAGGATATCCGGTTGGGCCGGACTACGCGGAGCAGTCGAACGTCACGCTTGCAGACCGGCTGAAGGGACATCTATTGATCGTCCATGGCGACGTTGACGACAACGTTCATGTGGTGGAGACGATGCGGTTTGCCGATGCCTTGATGAAGGCCAACAAAGATTTTGACATGCTAATCGTTCCGAACATGTACCACGGGGAGGGCGGGAACTTGTATCTAGTCCGCCGGCGATGGGATTACTTCGTCGAATACCTCCTTGGCGTGACGCCGCCGACAAATTTTGAGATACATGAGGACCGGGAGCCTACTCCAACACGTCCACGTTGATGCGTATGCTTTTGCGGATAGCTTCGGCCGTGCGACCTCAACTCTGCCTGGCGCGAGTGCGTCCCCACATGGCTGGTGAAAGCGCCTCGCTCTCGCAAGCGATGCAGGCAAATCGCCACGGTGTCAATTCTGAATAGTACTATGAACTAATATAGTGTCGAGATTCTGGCGGAGAGGGGGGATTCGAACACCCGGTAGGAGTTTTGGCCTCTACAACGGTTTAGCAAATTCCCGATTCCATACGCTGTTGTTCGGAATCAATAGGTTACGTTCGGACACGATGCCCCATTTTCGTGCAAAGACCCACTGTTTGGGAGCATTTGTGCAACTATTGTGCAACCAGAGTTTCAACGGATCACAGGCCGATCTACGCCGATCACGAGCGCTAACGATGGAGCGTCTTGCGGATTTACGATCTTCCTACGCGTCGTCCGGAAGTAGTCAAGCCAGTCAACACAAGAGCCTTTAACCGTACTAATCCGACAAAGAAACGATAACTTCCGAGTTGCCCGTCATCCGACCGCAATCGACAAGCTCCAGATGGGAATTTAGGCCTTCCCACGGACTGACCTCTCGCCGACTTGAGTATTTTCCAGAACGCACATTATTCTACGCGCGCTGGCCTGTGCCTTGTGGTGGTCAGAGTTATTGACCGGGCCTGGGCGTGGGACGCAATCCGTCTCTTACGTTGGGCGAGTGACTCTAAGTTGTTACGCGATACTGATCACTTGTTCGCCCCCCTCTGCCAAGAATGCGGCGTGCGTTTCGCTACGGCGCTGTTCGGCCTGTTTCATAAGTTCAACGTAGCGAGGGTAGGATCGCAAGGGCGCGAACCACGGGTCGCGCGAAAGGGCGGAGGCGCAGAGGTATCCACGATCGATGGCGGTGGAAAGCGCCGAGATGGCGCGGTCGGTCTCGTTGATGCGCGCGAGGTGACGCGATGAGTAGAACAAGATCTCCGGATCTCCAAGAATAGCGGTCTCCGCAACCGCAATCGCGTTGGAACATTCTTCCCAGTTGCCTTCGAGGTAAGCGCGAAGAGAGCGCATGATTCCCTGCACCGCTCCCGTCGTGCCTCCGGATTGCTCTCGTTCTCGAAGCATGGAAAGGGCAGCCTGGTTTTCGCCCATGGCAGCCAGGGCGGCGCAATCGAGATAATAGGCTCCCTTTTTGCTATAGCAATCGAGCGTACTGGCATAGTCGCCCAGGAGGAAGTAAGTATGCGCGGCGCTGGTCATCAGGTGGGGGTCCAGATGGCGGCCACGAAGGTGAGAAGCAATGGATGCCTCTAGTTCGTCGCAATAGCGGCAGGCGTGAACTAGACCGGCAAACAGTTCGGGATCGTTTCGGCGGGACCGCGCCCGCTCAAGTAGTCTGAGCATGGCCTGTTGCGCACGGCCCTGGTCGCACTCCGCGGACGTATAAAAGTTGTGGGCAATAGCCAGATCAGGATGGAGAGCAAAGGCACGGCTGAAAGCTTGTTTAGAGCGCTCCAGTTCGCTGTCCGCATCGACACCGAATTTTCCGAGAAAATGGCAGACGCGGCCGAGTCCCGCCCATGCCGGGGCGTAGCTAGGGCTCTCCTCGACACACTGGAGGTAAAGATCGCGGGCCACGCTCATGCTATCCAGAGTGCGAGTAATAACAATCTGGTTGGCGCGAAGATAGTACTCGTAGGCTCTGGCGCTGGCCGGCACGTCGCGATGGGAGGAGTGGCGCTCCCGCTCGTCGAGTGGAAGATGGAGGGATTGCAGGATGCGTTCGCACAACTCGTCCTGGATCATGAAGAGATCCTGCATGGAGGAATTCGCCGACTCCGACCAGATAACGGCGCCGCTGGGGGCCTCGACGAGTTGACAGGTTAGCCGAAAGCGATCCCCTGCGCGCAGCAATGAGCCGGTGAGGAAGGCATCCACGTCCGCCTCGACAGCCACGCGCTTGGGATCCGGCTGCCCTTCGAACTTTGCCGCGAGAAGGGTGGAACGCACAATGAGGTTGTCCATCGCCGAGAGAGAATTGCCAATGGCATCGGGCAAACTGTAGTTAAGAAAATCAGTCTGCTCATCACTTTTCAGCGAGCGAAAAGGCAAGACGATAATGCGCGAGACGGTTCGGGTTTGCGAAGCGGTGGCGGTGCTGCTGGAGAACGAAAGCGATTGGAGAGCCTCAAGCATTTCGCGGGCCGAGGAGTAGCGGTCCTCGACACGCTTGGCCATAGCCCGGCGAATGACGCGGTCCAAAGCCTCGATTTCGCGCGAACCACTGAGTGGCGGTGGATTTTGATGCAAGACGGCGTAGAGGACGTCCACGAGGGAATGGCCCCCGAAGGGACGTCTGCCAGTCAGCATTTCGTAAAAGATGGAGCCAACCGCGAAAATGTCTGCCGGTGGACCTGCGGGGAGACCATCAGCCTGCTCCGGCGCCATGTAGTGAGGTGTGCCGACGATAAGCCCGGGCGCGGTTAGAGAAGCGATTGTTCGGGTCTGATTCGAGTCTCCTGTAAAAGTCGCATCCGTCGTTCTGGCCAAACCGAAATCCAATAGCTTGCTGCCGTGGCGTGTCAAGAAGACATTGGAGGGTTTGAGGTCCCGGTGAACGATTCCAAGGTCGTGAAGGGCTTGCAGCGCACAAAGGATCTGACGTTCAATGCCTAGCGCTTCCGAGGTGGTAATCATCCCCGTGAGGAGGCGGTCCGCGAGGGACTGGCCGTCGAGCAGTTCCAAAATGAGGACGAGAGTCTCGCCTTCTTCGAGGACGTCGAAGACCTGGCAAACGTTGGGATGATTGACGCGGGCCAAGGATCGCGCTTCGCGCCACAGCCTGGAGCGGGCTTCTTTGCTTTCATCTGCTTCGAGGATGGTCTTAATCGCGACTGGCCGTTCGAGGCGCTCGTCCCACCCCTCGTATACGACACCCATTGCACCTTGGCCGATTTTACGCCGGATGCGGTAATGGCCAATGGTTTCCAACATGCGGTCATGATAGTCCCGCGGGGAGGAAGCTCGCAATGATCACCCGATGGCCCAGAATTGGGATTGACGGAATCGAAATGGTAAGGTTATGGGCGAATGGTCGGCAACCCGGAACTATCGAGAAACTAGCGCCGGCTCGAATGTGACGCGAAGCGCGTAAGCGTATTTCGCAGGAGCTTGCGCGGGGAGCCGAACGTGTAAGCCGTCGCCATTCTGCTCGAACTGTAATTTCGCATCACTGCCAAGCAGGGCGATGGTTTGCACGTGCTCACTGCCCGTGGCCTGCGCGAGAGCGTGAATTACGGCTTGCCCATTTGCTGGCCAGCCGAGTCCGATTACATAGAGCGTCTCGCCCTTGGTCGTAAAGCGAAAATCCTCCGGCGTGTAATGCGCCGTGTCGGTGTCGTGAAACGAGCCGGCCGCGACTTTGGTTGGTCCTTCACCGTAGATCCTCCACGCTCGCGTCCCGTAGATGCCTTCTCCATTTACTTTCAGCCAATCGCCAACGTCCAATAGCACTTTCTGAACCTCATCTGGAATCGTGCCATCGGATTTCGGTCCGATATTCAATAATAAATTTCCGTTCTTACTGACGATGTCAATCAGCTGGTGCACGACGAACTCAGGCGATTTGAAGGTGTCGTCTTTGATGTATCCCCAGGATTTGTTGCTGATGGACGTATCCGTTTGCCAGGTTAGTGGCCGAATTTCGCCGAGCTGCCCGCGTTCCAGGTCGAGCACGGAGGCATGCTCCTGCATCGCGTAGTCTTTGTAGTTGATCACCCCGACGTGGTCCCCATATTGCAGCGAACGGTTGTAGTAGAACGCGGCGAATCGCGTGAGATTCGGCCGGATCGAAGGCTGGCCAATCCACCAATCGAAGTACACGATGTCGGGGTCATATTTCTCGACGAGTTCTGCGCCTCGCGCCAGCCAGTCGTCCGCCCATGCCGTCGAGACGTAGGTGAAATCGTTACTTACCGGAGTGCCCCAGGGAGCCGCAAGCCATGGATGTGCCGGGCCGTACAGCGCAGCATATTGCGGGTCGTTCACGTCGGACGGAATGCTTCGGCCCACTCCGAGAAAGAAATTGTGCTCCACACGATGTGAGGACACACCGAAATGCAAACCCTGCGCCCGCACCGCGCCGGCAAGCTCGCCGATGATGTCGCGATGCGGTCCCATCTTCGCCGCGGTCCAATCGCTCACTCCGCTGTCATACATCGCGAAGCCGTCGTGATGCTCCGCCACCGGTACGACATATTTGGCGCCTGATTTTTCGAACAATTGTGCCCAGGCGGCGGCATTGAAATCCACGGCCTTGAACATCGGAATGAAGTCCTTGTAGCCGAACTTGTCTTGCGTGCCGTACGTTGCAATGTGGTGTTTGTATTCGTCCGAACCCGCGTTGTACATGTTTCGGGGATACCACTCATTTCCGAAGGCTGGCACCGAATAGACGCCCCAATGGATAAAGATGCCGAACTTCGCGTCCTTGTACCATTCGGGGGCCTCATATTTCTGGAGCGATTCCCAATCAGGACGAAAGGGGCCGTGACGGTCCGCAGCGTCCACTTGTTTGAGCAGCGCGGCGCGTTGGCCGTCGTATTTGCTGCTGGCCTTCTGCCAGATTGCGTCAATCGTTTCCGGGTCGATAGAAGCGGTTGGAGCCGTCGGACTCTGGGCCTGCGCTCCAGGAAGTGCGAAGAGCGCGAGCAAAAATCCACCAAGTGCAATCGTCAACAGTGAACGATGGGGAAGCATGATTCCTCACTCCTGCAACTGGAATAAAGTTCTGCTGCCTTCAATCCATAGAGACCATGATCTTCTTGAAGTTTGCCGGATTCTCGCTCCACGATCGCAGGGCATCCGCCGCCTCTTCGATTGGCACAATTAGACTCACAGCCTGTTCCACGGGGAATTTGCGCGCCTCAAGGAGAGCGATTACGGCGTGAAAATCTTCCGGCAACGCGTTTCGCGAGCCCAGAATATCCAGCTCTTTTTGCACGAAGAGTCGCGTCTCGTAGCTTACCGGTTCCTTGGCGTAGCCGATGTACACGACTCTTCCCGTATAGGCGACTTCTTCGACAGCAGCTCGAAAGGTTGGCGGTGTTCCGATCGCCTCGATCACCACATCCGGGCCACGACCTTCCGTCAGCTCTTGCAGCCGATCGTGTAGCGCTTCCTTCGCGGTGTTGATCGCCTCGGAACCACCCGCTGCTCGGGCCAGAGCGAGCTTTTCATTATCCATGTCAACACAAATTGTGCGCGCGCCGCGTGCGCTCGAAGCAGCGACTGCGCCGAGTCCCACGCCACCGCATCCCAGGATGGCGACAGTGTCGTCTGCTTTTATCCTGCCGCGCGCCACAGCATGAAATCCCACCGTCAGCGGTTCGACCAGGCACAACTCTTTCGTCGTGAGTTTTGCCGGATACAACTTCTCTCTAGGCATCGCGACGAATTCTGCAAGCGCACCATCCCGTTGCACGCCGAGAGTCTGGTTGAACTGGCACGCATTCGAACGTCCCCTCCGGCACGAAGGGCACCGGCCGCAGCTCGTATATGGAGAAAGAGCTACATCTGTTCCGGCAGGCAGCGCGCTGTCCCCGTCGATGACCGTGGCCGACACTTCATGTCCTAGGATCCGCGGAAAGGTGATGAGTGGATTTCGTC
>JBGPLB010000002.1:0-69997 GCA_041486245.1 Candidatus Acidiferrum sp. | reverse complement strand
TGGATGCTCGCAAGGGTCAGCGGGGCTCGCAGTTGAAAAGTGGTTCCGCGCGCTTTTTGGGTGGAGATATGTACCGTCCCCTTTAACTTGTCGAGCACGCTGCGAACTACGTCCATGCCAACACCGCGGCCGGAAACTTCCGTAATTTCGGAAGCGGTGCTGAATCCCGATTCGAATATAAGATTGACCGCCTCTTGATCCGTGAGGTGACCGGCTTCCGCTGCCTTGATAATTCTCTGCTTGACGGCTTGCTGGCGCACATGCGCCGGATCAATGCCCCGCCCGTCATCCCGCACTTCGATAACCACCTGCGTTCCTTGATGATAAGCCTTGAGAAAAACCGTGCCCCGCGCAAGCTTCCCGGCCGTCAGTCGTTCGTCGGCAGGCTCAATGCCATGATCGACGGCATTGCGCACGAGATGCATCAGCGGCTCGCCGAGGGCATCGAGAATGCTTTTGTCCAGATCCGTATGTTGCCCTGAAATTTCCAGCGCAACGTCCTTGCCGCACTGTTTGGCTACGTCGCGCACGACACGCGGAAAGCGGCGGAAGAGCTGCTCAACAGGCACCATGCGAATTTTCAGGACGCACTTGTGAAGTTCGTCGAGGACGCGGGATTGAAATCCGAGCGCGTCGGCAAGCTTGGCGCGAACGGGGTCGCGTGCATGCCGCTGATCAAACTCGGTGAGCGCGCGATGCAGCATGGACTTGCCGATAATAAGCTCGCCTACAAGATTCATGACCGCATCAATCCGGCTCGCGTCGACGCGGAGCGAACTTTCTGCGACGGCGGCGACCGCTGAACCTGCTTGGCCAGATTTGGGCAAGTCGGCAACATCGCTATGATCCGCGGCGCTCGCTACAGACTTGGCAGCCTGGGCTTCAAGAAGATCGCCGAGCAGTTCGTGCTCCGGGGTCTCGACAGTCGACGCGCGCTCGACGCGAAGGTCAGAAACGATACTGGGAATGCAGCAGCGTTTCTTGATGACGTCAAACGGCTGGACGCTGGCAACAGCAGCTTCCACGATTTCAACGCTGGCAGCAGCCAGATTGTCCTCTGGGCGCAGTGCGATGAGTGTCCCGCAACCGTGGAGCACGTTCCGGATAAGCTGAAATGCAGCGGCGCGCATAAGGCTGTCAGGGTCGATGCGCAGCGCGACGTTGTAGACAGTTTCTCCGCGATGAACGGCCTCCGAGATCATCAGCTGCTCGTACTCCGTCCACGCAAAATTCGCAGGTACACTCTCCGGCGATTGCGGGGTCGATACGGGAGCGGCTGCATCCACCAAAAGGTCGCGGATCAAGCCGTGCAGTGTCTCCAGCGATGGAAGTTTCTTTCCTCGCTGATACGAGGTGAGCATGGCCTCGAAGGAATCGGCAGCGGCGAGCACGACCTCCGCGAATCGAGAGCCATGTTTCTGGGCTACTTGGGGCGTCAGAATGTCTTCCAGTTCGTGGGCAAGCTCGCTCAACTTCTGAAACCCACAAGCGGCCGAGTCGCCCTTGAGCGTATGCACGGCGCGCCGAACGCGGCGAATGACTTCCTCATCGGCCGGATGCGCCTCGAGTTCGAGACCCGCCTCGTTCAGAGATTGCAGCAGCTCATTCGCGCTTTCAAAGAAGATGGCGCGAAGCTCCGGGTTGCGATCTTCGGGAGCCTTGCTCAAGAATTCGCCTCCACGCGCTGATAGGCGGTTCCGTTGTTTTCATGGACCATGCGGAACTTTTGCGTGAGGCCGAATAGGCTCTCCGCATGTCCGACAAAGAGATAGCCGCCGGGATTCAAGCAGTGCCAAAACTTTTCGATGAGGCGCTTCTGCTCCGCTTCGTCGAAATAAATCATGACGTTGCGGCAAAGAATGATGTCGTTGCGGCGGGGAAGAAATTCGGTTTTGAGATTGTGGAAGTCGAACTGAACGAGCTGTTTTAGCAGCGGCTTAATGGCGTACTTGTCACCGGACTTTTCAAAGTAGCGCAACCGGCAGGTGTAATCGACCGGCTCCATTTGCTGCTCGGTGTACACCCCCTCCTGCCCGACACGAAGGCTCGCGTAGCTGATATCCGAGGCGACGATTTCCAGCTTCCACGGCGGAGGAATCAGAGGCTTGGGAGACGGCATCTCGAACGGAAGCGGATTGCGCAGATAGTAGTAAGCCAGAGCGTCGCAGATTAAAATGGCGACGGAGTACGGTTCCTGGCCGCTGGAACAACCTGCGCTCCATACGCGAAGATTCCAGTCGCGGCGTTCCTGCTTCTTGCGCAGCAAGTCTTCCAGAACACGTTTCTGCAAGAGATCGAGCTGGGGCTTGTTGCGGAAGAAACTGGTTTCGTTGACGGTGAGATTTTCAAGCAGCAGCGCAAGCTCCGCGCGTCCTTCGCGGCTCGTGAGCAATCGGTAGTAGCTGTAAAAAGAATCTAACTGACAAACTTTGAGCCGGCGCTGAAGGCGGTCCTTCAGAAAGTGAGAGCGGCGTTCGTCGAAAAACATGCCGCACTCCTGATAGACGAGCGTCTGCAATAGTTTGAGTTCAGCTTCGGTGAGTTGCACCTGGGCGGTCAGTGTTCCCATGAAATGAGCGGTGATCCGGCAGTTCGGCTAGCCCGACAAAAATGGCCAGCGTTACTTTGCGGTGAGGACGGTGTCCGCGGCCTCCTCGAGTCGTTTGAGTTCCGGCCGATGCAAAAGCTTGGAAATATCCAGCAAAATGATGAGACGGCCGCTGAGTTTGCCGACTCCCGTGACGTATCCGGACTCACCATCGGCAAAGACGGAGCCGGGGGCTTCAATTTCCGATGGAGCTATCTTCAAGACTTCCGAAGCAGAGTTAACGATAAGGCCGAGCAATTTGTTTTCGAGTTCCACAACCAAAATCCGGTTTTTCTTGTCCGGCTTGATTTCCAGCTGGCCAAAACGCTTGCGCAGATCCATCACCGGAATAATCTTTCCTCGAAGATTGATCACGCCTTCGACGGTGTCGGGCGCGCTGGGTACCGCAGTGATTTCCGGGACACGGACAATTTCGCGCACGGCGCCGATGCGCACGCCATACGTTTCATTTCCGATGCGGAAACCGACGATCTGTAGTTCCTTTTCCATCAAGCGATCTCCGCTACCTCAGGAACGCGCGAGTTCTGCATATTCAAACTCGCGATCACGTCCGGAGCCTTGCTGTCCGCGGCGCGGACCGCCGGGCTCTGCGTGACGGGTGCGCGGTTGCGCGGAACGATCCAGGACAAAACGATCCATGCTGTCGAGCAAGTTGCGGGAAAGTTTGAGCATTTGTTCGGCGGCTGCGGAGAGCTCCGTGGAGCTCGAGGCGGATTGCTGCACGAGTTCGCGCATCTTGTCCATGGCGCGAACGACGGCTTGCGCGCCGGAGGCCTGCTCTTCGACGGCCGAATTAATCTCCTGGGTGATTTCAGTCAGACGGCTGGTGGCCTTGGCAATTTGCGAGGAGCCCACGGACTGTTCGTTGGTGGCCGCGCCGATCTCCTGGGAGAATTTGTAGACTTCGGTGACCACGTTGGAAATCTTGTGAAGAGCGGTGCCCAGTTCGTTGCCGAGGCTCAGACCTTCTTCCACGATGCGCGTGCTGCGCTCCATGTTTTCGACGGCCTGCCGTGCCTCGCGTTGAATACTCTGAATGAGGTCGGCGATTTCCTTTGTGGATTGCGTCGACTTTTCCGCGAGTTTGCGAACTTCGTCCGCGACGACCGCGAATCCCAATCCGTGCTCTCCAGCGCGTGCCGCTTCAATGGCCGCGTTCAACGCGAGAAGGTTGGTTTGCTCCGCAAGGTCATCAATCACTTCGATGATTTTGCCGATGTCATCGGCACGATGGCCCAGAATGTTGATGATTTCCGCTGAGGATTGAATGGCTTTGTTGGTGCGGTTGAGGCCATCGGTGGCTTTTTCCATCGTCTGGATGCCGGTGACCACTTCTTCGCGCGAACGGTTGGCGATATCGAGAAGAACCTTGGCGGTGTCCGCGACACGCTGGATGGAAGTGACCATCTGATCGATGGAGGCGGAAGTTTCCGCCACGCTGGAAGCCTGAACCTGCGTATTCTTCACAACGTTTTGTACGTTGATGCTCATCTCGTGCATCGTGCTGGTAACTTCCTCAATCGCAGAGGAAGCTTGCACGCTGACTTTGGCCGACTCGTCCGCGGCCCCGGCGACTTGGTTCGAACCAGCAGACACCTGGCCGGCGGAATCGCGCGTGGTCCGCACCAGTTCCTGCAGTCCATGCGACATGCGAAGGAAAGCATTACCGAGCGTGTCGCGCTTGGAGCGAGGGACAACTTCCACGGTCAGATCGCCTTCCGCGACCGACATGGAAACGTTGGCCATCTCCTTCAAATAGGCCACCATGTTGTTAAAGGTGGTGGCCAGCGCGCCGATTTCGTCGTTGCGGTGAATATCAATGTTCTGATCGAGATCGCCGGAATCTCCGATTTCGCGGGCGACGGTGATGAGGTGATTGAGAGGCTCACTGATGGACTTGGCTGTCTTGTAGGCCGCGCCGATTCCGAATAGCAGCGCGATAAGTGTGCCCACGGTGGTCACGCCGGTACTGATGTAACTGGCGCGTGTCGCCGAGGCGTCGCTTGCGTCATGAGATTTAGTAATGTCGGTGCTAGTTTGGTCCAAAACGACGGATGATTTTGTCAACCAGGAAGCCGGATCTTTCTGCAAATAGAAAATCTGGAGGTCAGACACGGTGGCGTCGCCGGAGTCCACCTGATGGCGCTTTGCGAGAAGAGGCTTGGCAAAATTGTCGGACCAGCTGGCTTCCGTGCTTTCGACCTGGATCAGGGCAGTTTTGACGCTGTCGCTGGTCGTTTGCGCCTCGCCTCGCTTGATGAGGTCATTGATATCCGTGAAGCCCTTGCTGATCTTTTCCTCGTCGCGCGGATCACCGCTCAAGAGGAAATTGTCCATGTTGTGGCGGTTCAACATGATTTGGTAGCGCACTGACTCGATGATGCCTTTGTTATCGAGCGCTGCTTTGGCGTCATTGCGTGCGGTCGAGTTTCTCAAGCCAGCGACGATGTTGACGAGGAACAATAAGCCCAGAATTCCCAGAATCACGCCAAAACCTAAGTAAAGCCTTTTCCCGATCGTCATTGCAAAATGCCTCCACTCCTCCGGCGTTGCGGTTTGCTCTAAACCGCTCCTGCCGTCTACCGCGATTCCCCTAGCTCCCCGCCGTGAATTCAAATTCAACAATCTGCGTGGTCTCCTCCGGCGCAGGCGCAAATCTCCATTCCTTGACCGCATCCTGGCACGCCTGGACGAGCAACGGATGACCACCAATCACTCGCGTGCTCTTGACCCGGCCTTCCGGTGTAATTACGACTTCGATTTTCACCTTGCCGGCGACGCTCATGCGCTTGGCAAGTTCAGGATAGGCGGGAGCGACTTTGGATTTGATTTTGCGCTTCGCCTCATCCGTGGACCCTGATTGCCCAAACAAGTAGGCCGCGAAGCAAAGCCCGAACGTCGTTGTCGCAATTGCGCGGATAATCCTTCTCCATCCGGTTCTCATCGACGGCACCCCTCCTAAGAATGGGAACACCCCGCTGTAGGAAAGGCACGTCGGGGGCCATGCCTCGCCACGCTTGCTACAGGGGCATTGGCGGCGTGGAGAGTGCTGCAAGTGACGTAGAATGAGAAGTTAGACGGTGACACGGGTGACGCGAACAGTCTGTGTGGTGAGGCGGCGCGTCTCAGCAGCTCTGCTCTTTATGAGGCCGGGTCTCAGCCTGAGACGATGCGCGCGAAGTCAGCCCCTGAAGAGTGGACGATTCAGCAACGCAGCTGAGAACGCTGGTTGACTCAGAATGAGATGAGTCGCTAGGGTGTTAGTGAACGGCAGAGTTCAACTTGAGACACGCGTCCACCCCCAACCCGTGATGCGAAATACGAAATTTAGCCGGACTCCCCATTTAACCTCTAGGTTAAATAAGCCTGCCCCTATGCTTCCCTCTGCAAAACAAGCGGAAGAGTTGATGGAATTGGCTGTTGATGCGGCGCAGTCGCGGCAACTTCCCGAATTTCTGCAACGGTTCGCCGGGCGCGCGGCGCGAATGCTAAATGCCGCGTGGGGCGGCGTTGCCGTATTTCGAGGACGTGAGACCGACCTCTACGCGGGGGGCCAGAACGAAAAAGCCAGCAGCGCGGCTCTCAAGACCTGGATCATCTCATCGGCACGGGAGAACCGGTTGACTACTGCCATACGGGCAGTTCCCGCCGGAGAGACCAGGGCACCAGGGGATGACGAAGACTCGACGAGCGCAGTCTTCGTGCCAATAAACGCAAGCGACGGCGAGCGTCTGGGCATGATGTGCCTCTTGCGACAGCGAAAGAGTTTGGATGCCAAAGAGAAAAAGCTGCTACATGCTTTGGCAAGTCACGCGGCCTTATCGCTTGAAAATTTTCGGCGATTTTCACAGCTCGAAAAGTCCAAGCGGCAGTGGGTCGAAGATATAGACGCCATCAGCGACTATATCGTCGTGCACGACAGAGCGTGGAAGATTCTGCGCACGAACCGCTCGCTGGCGTCACATCTGGGCGTGCCGCCCGTTGCGCTGGTGGGCGAAGCGATGAGCGGGCTCCGGCAGATTGCGGAAACCGGCAGCGCTCTTCCCTGCCCTTTTTGCCGGGATACTCAGCGGCCCCGCGAGGAGTACGTGGCGGCGTCGGCAGAACGCATTTTTCTCGTATCCACTTCGAGAGCGCCAGGCGTGGCCGAAGACGACACGCGAACGATCCATGTGCTGAAAGACATTACGGACCGCCGGGAAGCGGAGCGGAAATACAGAGAGCTGTTTGACAGCATTCAAGAAGGACTGTTCTTCGCCACACCAGACGGGCGATTTCTCGATGTGAACGACGCCATGGTCCGGATGCTGGGGTACGACTCGCGGGAGGAAATGCTGCGCGCGGATGTCAGTCCGCACCTGTATCCGGCGCCGGCGGCGCGCGAAAGATTTTTGCAGGCGCTGTCCGAGCGCGGCGTCTTGCGAAATTATGAAGAGACATTGCGGCGAAAGGACGGCGCGCTGCTGCATACGCTGCAAAACATTACCGCGGTGCGCGACGCGCAGGGACGGATCGCGCAAATTCGCGGATTGATGCTGGACGTGACGGAGCAAAAGTCGTTTCAAACCCAGCTGCAGCGGGAACGCGACTTCAACCAGAAAATCCTTAATACCACGCAGAGCATGATTTTAGTGCTGGATACCGCGGGCCTCATCAGCTACGCCAACCGGCGGTGTTACGAAGCCGGTTACCGGGAAGACGAATTGATCGGGCACCGGCTGGTCGACTGGGTCGAGCCTTCGCATCGGAAAGATTTCGAGGCGGCACTCGAGACCACTGCGAACGGGCAGCAGGTGGAGAATCTCGAATTGCAAGTGAGGCGGAGCGACGGATCGATGGGGCACTTTTCGATCAGTCTGAGCCCGATGCGCGACGAGCACAGCGCGGTAAATAACGTTGTGGTGGTAATGACGGACATTACAGACGCGGTCCTGCTGCAAGCGAAGCTTTCCCATTCGGAAAGGATGGCAACGATCGGTCGACTGGTTTCGGGAGTGGCGCACGAGGTGAACAATCCTCTCGCGGCGATTCTGGGGTTCACGGACCTACTCTTGGAAAACCCGGAGGTACCAGCTGCCGCGCGGGAGGATTTGAAGATCATTTTGCAAGAGACGCAAAGGACGAAAGATATTGTGCAGGATTTGCTGAGTTTTGCCAGACAGCGGCCGGTACAGCGCGAGCCTGTGCAAGTCAACTCGGTGCTGCGTCAAACCACTAAGTTGCGGAGTTATGATTTTGCGAGCCACGGCGTCGAAGTGACCGAGGAGTTCGACGAGACGCTCGCGCCGGCTTTGGGGGACGCGCAGCAACTTCAGCAGGTCTTCCTGAATATTCTCAACAATGCATACGACGCGGTGCAAGAGTCAGGGCGGCGCGGGCGGATTGCGATTCGCACGGAGCGGAACGGGAACAGCGTGCAAGTGGTGGTGACCGATAACGGCACGGGCATCGCTGATCCGCAGCATATTTTCGACCCGTTTTATACGACGAAGCAGCCGGGCAAGGGCACGGGGCTGGGACTCAGTATTTGCTACGGGATTGTGCGCGCTCACGGCGGCGAGATTTTGTGCTGGAACAACAGCGACGGCGGCGGGAGCACGTTTGTCGTGCGGATTCCAATCGCCGCTGAACAGCCGGCGATGGCCGCGAAAGAAGCTGGCCGATGACATCCCAAGCGGCCGTGAGTCAAACTGCGCCAATTCTGCTGATTGAAGACGAGCCCTCCGTGATTGCCTTTCTTCGGGCGGCGCTCGAACGGAAGGGATATTCCGTAGTGGATGCTGCCTCGGGCGCGGAGGGATTAGAACGTCTGGCCAGCGGCCGGTATGCCGGAGTGATTTCCGATATTCGAATGCCGGGAGCGGTGAATGGAGCGGAGGTACATGACTGGATCCAGAAAAACCGCCCGGATCTTAGCTCAAAAATAATTCTAATAAGCGGAGACACGGCAAACAGTGAGACGCAAGCGCTGCTGTCGCGCAGCGGGACGCCTTGCATCGAGAAGCCGTTCCGTGTACACCAATTAATGTCGGCTGTGGAGAAGACGTTCGGGAAGCCATGAGTGAAGACTTAAAAATACGGCTGCTGGTCGTGGATGATGAACAGAGCATCCGCAAACTCTGCATGACCATCGGCAGTACACTGGGGTATTCCTGCATGGAGGCGGAAAGCGCCGAAGCAGCACTGACGAAATTGGACGCCGAAGTTCCGGATCTAATTCTGACGGATTTGAAGCTCCCCACGCTCTCCGGTGTGGAGCTCTTGAAACAAGCAAAATTGATTCTGCCACGCGCGGAAATCGCGATTATGACTGGGCATGGGTCGATCGAATCCGCGGTGGATGCGATGAAGTTAGGCGCGTACGACTATATCGAGAAGCCCTTCCGCGTGGAAAAGATGCGGCTTTTGCTGCAGCGGATGGCCGAAAAAGTCAGGCTGGTCACGGATAACGAGTTTCTCCGCGAGCGCGTCAGTACGGAAGCTAATCTTGATGGAATCATCGGCACTTCCGCAAACATCCAGGATGTTTTGCGGATGGTCTCGCGCCTGAAGGACACGCGCACACCGGTATTGATTTCCGGCGAAAGCGGCACGGGCAAGGAACTTGTGGCGCGAGCGATTCATTTTCGCGGAGCGCTGGCGCAGACCCCGTTTGTTGCCGTGGATTGCGGGTCTCTGGTGCCCACGCTGATGGAGAGTGAACTGTTCGGATACGAAAAGGGCGCGTTCACGGGAGCGATAAAATCCAAGGCAGGCCTGTTCCAGGCGGCCAACGGGGGAACCATTTTCCTGGACGAAATCGGCGAATTGCCTCTAGAGATGCAAGCCAAACTCTTGAGAGTGCTGCAGGAAAAGGAAGTCCGGCCCGTGGGAAGCAATGAGAAGGTGCATGTGGACGTGCGCGTGATCGCAGCGACGAATCGCGACCTCGAAGCGGCCTATCGTGGGGGGACGTTTCGTAAGGATCTTTATTTCCGGCTAAATGTGGTGACCGTGCACTTGCCAGCATTGCGCGACCGCCGGTCGGACATCCCCATGCTGGTCCATCACTTTCTGGACCGATATGCACCGGAAACGCACCTGCAAGTAACGACCGCAGCAATGAATAGTCTGCTGAATTACGAGTGGCCTGGGAATATCCGCGAATTGGAGAACTGTATCGCTCGAGCGATTACACTAGGTGACCGGCGAGTAATCGATGTGATCGACCTTCCCCCGGCTATCCGCAGCGAGCAACCTGATTCTTCAGGCGGCACTATTCAAGATGCGGCGTCGCTTTCTACAACGGCCCTCGCGGAAATGGAAAAGATGACGATTCTGCGCGTATTTGAGCAGGCCAATGGAGACAAAGCGCTCGCGGGGCGAATGCTCGGAATCAGCCGTGCGACGCTGTATCGTAAACTCAAGCGCTACAGGATCCCTCTCAGGTCCGGCCCTGGCGAACCGGAAGATGCCTCGGAGGAAACCGCTCATCCGGTGGAATGACGTCTCAAACCCTGAAGCGAGATGCGAAAGCAGCAAGGGGCTGAGACAGGGGCGTTTCAGCGTGAGACACTTGAGCCAGCCCAGCCTCATGGGAAAATTCTAAGTCTTTCCGTTTGTTCAATATCTAAGCCACTCGCATTTCCCCTCCTTTGGCGTGCAGCGTGCATCTCTATCGCGGGGACGTTGTGTCCATTCGCGGAGGCAGTTGTGTCAGACCGCAGCGGAAGCACGATCCCCGAGCGACGGCAAGTTGAGAGGCGACTTGAGACGATCCGACGAGGGAACCCTCACTGCGAACGAGCAAGGGTGCGCGGAGCGATTGGCTCGATTCTTTCCGAGCGCCAATCCCGTGCGCGTGCCAGTGCAAATCACCGCATTGCGGGCTGGAAGTGCACGACTGCGGGAAGCAACCGTGGTCGAGTATGGCGGAACGGAGCATGCCATTTTTCTTTCGAGTTTGCCGCTGGAGTTTGACGACCGGGTACGCATAGAACGCGATCGGAAGGGTTGCACTGCGGATGCGACTGTTATTGCAGTGCAATATCACGAAGGACGTAAGGCGGTGGCCGTCCGGTTCTTACAGGGGCCCTGCGCGTGGGTGACACAGCCGTGAACAAACCGACTTCAACGCTCAACATCCCAACTCCGTCAAAGCCCGCAAACTCCCGGCAGGCAAAGTGGGTTGAGGATCGCTCGGTTTTCCCAATCTATCTTGCTCTGGCGAAGCAGCTCGAACTGGAAATTCCGTTTCTACAAGAAAAGCGGAATCTGCCGGAGAAGCCAGACCTGGAACTGTTCGACGAGGTGGAGACCTGGCTGGATGAGATGGACCAGCGAGTCGCCGTGCATGAACTTCGCAAGCTCTTGCAGACAACGACGCTGAACGCAAACGAGAGCAGCTTGGGCGCCCTGATCCACCGGCATCTCAGGAAAACATCGAAATCGAATGTGGATCGCGACAAGATCGACTTTTTGCTGGTGCAATACTTCGCCCTATGCGCTCCGGCGAAGATCTATCACAAGCAGATCGAGCCTGCCGATGTCGCGCAGGTCATGAAGCCAGTGCTAGGCGACGTAGACGGCACAACGCTGTCATGGTGCGAACCGCTCGAGCAGCTGATCGAGAAGTTGCGGGCATTCCGCAGCCTCCGCGAAATCCTGAAGACTAATTTCATCGAGCAAGGGCGCAAAGTGAAAGAGACCGCGGGCGGGATGTTCTACGATCCTGCAGCTTTGCTGGCATTCATTCGGTTCAATTTTCTGCTGCGCCGAACGTTTATCGAGCTGATGCACGCCGACCTGATTGCGATTCGATCGGGCCTGGCCCAACTCGAAACGGCTGCGGTAAAGACAATAGACTGCCAACACTTCGGGCTTTCGGCCACGGAGCCACTTGCCAAGATCCGCGAGGCTGCCGATGAATGGAAGCAGCCGTTTCAAAAGGACTATACAGAACGCTCGGTGAATCAGACATTTGAAAAGCTGCTCGGTCTTCGCGCGGACGTGGAGCGAGCGTTGGAAAAAATCGCCCCGAAAGCGCCTGAATCCGCGGCCCCCAACGTAAAGAGTCCAAGCGTTCGCAGCCCGGAGACATCCACTAGCGCGGGTCGTCAGACAGAAACCCCAGAGACAAGCGCGAAAGGCGCGGCGAAAACAGGTACAGAAGCGGGCAAGGCAGATGTTCCCCAGGGGCTCGACTTTGAGGCTTGCCTGGAGAAAATCTGGGAACAGTTGATCGCTACACCTCCGACGCGCGGGCGTTCCATGACCACCGTCAAGATTGGGGCGGCGCGCATCCTGATGTCGTCCTGGGAAGTGACCGCATTCGTGAGCGAGGATGGACCATCGGCGGAGGATTTGCGGCGAGCGGTAGTCGCTCGGGCCATGGTGACGGCAGCCGTTGAGTCCGCAAAGGAAACGGGAAACGCGACCTCGATGGACAAGGCTCTCTCGATCGCGCGAATCGAAGTCTCGCGACTCCAGGAACGAGTGGACATAGCCAAGCAAGCCAAAGACACGGAAGCGGCAGTGAATTTGGGAATAAGCACGAAACGATTACTTTCGGCTTTGGACGAGGCTGAAAAGATTTAAGCGGTTAGATTCTTCCCCGGCCTTGCCGGGCGATCACTCTGGGAGCGGGCCTTCTGTGCGAAACGCCAGCGTATTAATCCTGTCCGACGAACCGGAATTCGCACGACTCCTTACCGCCTGCTGGCAAGCAGAGCGGCAGGCTCCGGGAATTACCGTGCTCAGCAGCGAACTTTGGAACAATCACGAAGCGGCGCCGCATGATCTTGTCGTGGTTGGCCCGATGCTGGAAGGCAAACTGCCTGGCGTGTTGCGGTCTTTGGAACCCGCAGCCGCGGTAATTCTTTGCGTGCCGGCGGATTCCCGGGAGCTTGGGCAATTGCGTTCGCGGTACCCGCGGCTGGTCCACATTCCCTTGCGGGAAGACTGGGCGCAAACGCTGTTGTTGGTTGCGGGAGAATCCTTGCGCCGGGCGGAGGCCCTCCGGCTAGCCAAACAAGCGGAAGGCCGCGCCGCAAAGAACGAGAATCATGCGACGATGGGCCGGTACATGATGGACATGAAGCATAGCGTGAACAACGCCCTGACATCGATGCTAGGCAACGCGGAGCTGCTGCTTTTGGAGCCGGGACAGCTGTCTTCGCAGTCGCTCGCGCAGATCAAGACGATTCACAGTATGGCGCTGCGGATAAACGAAATAATGCAGAGATTCTCATCGCTGGCAAGCGAGATGCGGGAAGCTGAGAATGCTTCTCAAGCTGAGACGGAAGCAGAGCCCGCGTCCTCCACGGCACGCCGCTGAGCGGGCAGGCTAGTCGCGTACGCCACTCATAAATAAGCTCTTATACAAACTAGACATTGATTCCGATAGAGCCTGCAGCCTGGCTGCTGACGTGCACCTCTGGTCTGCGGAGTATTCTGGGGAGAGGTCGATGCTGCTGAAAAAGGTCCTAATCGTCGATGACTCGCCCTCGCAGGTGAAGCTGATCCAGGGCTTTCTTGAGCACGAAGGCTACAGGCCAGTTGGCTTAAACGACCCGGAACGAGTGGAAGAAGCGATTGCCATTGAGCGTCCCTGCGTTATTTTGTTGGACGTGGTGATGCCCAAGCGAAATGGCTTTCAGGTTTGCCGGGAATTGAAGAATCACTCGGATTACAACGCCATACCGGTGATTTTGGTGACATCGAAGAACACCGAGAGCGACAAGTATTGGGCCCAGCAGCAGGGTGCGGACGGGTATGTGACCAAGCCGTTCACGAGGGAAGAGTTGCTGCGGGCCGTACGGAGATTTGCATAGAGAAATGGTGAGGACGTTTCGGCAATGAATGAAGACTTTCACCTGGTGCCGCTTCCCGCGGATGCGGACGACCTGCTCGAAGCGCTCGGGCCGATGGAAGAGCGTCTGCCGGAGTCGCAATACGTCGTTTTCCGAAGCGGGCGGGAGCGATTTTGCTTGCCGGTGCTCGACGTTGAGGAAGTTTTGGACTGGCCGCTGCTGACGAAGCTGCCGCTGGGCCCGGCGTACCTTGTGGGCATTTTCAATTTGCGCGGTGCGATCGTGCCGCTCATCGACATCGCCATCACGGAAGGGCGCAGGCCCGGGCTGCTGCCAAAGCATGTGGTCGTGGCATCGCTCCGAGGCGAAGGTGCGCACGACGATTTGCGGATCGGAATTGCAGCGGACGAAGTCATCGGGACGTATTCGGTGAATACCGAGGACCTGCTGGAACAAGCTCCGGAAAACGTGCCGCATTGCATTGGGATGCTCCGGCACGACGACCGGCTGGCGCTGGTTATCGACCTTAGAAGAATGCTTGAGGTGTTTCCGGGACCCAGCATTTGAGTTTGCACGAGTGAGTTTCCGCGGACCCTGCCGCGTGCGGCCAGGGGGACCGCAGTAAAGATTTGGAGGAAGGCATGAAATCGCGACTGAGTTCCACAATCTGGACACTGGTCCTGATGAACGGATTAATACTTTTTGTCGTTCTCGGACTGGGGTTCAGCGCCGGCAAGAAAGCCGGCGATGTATCGATCTTCGACTTTGGATCGCTGCCGAGCGGTGCAAGCGGTTCCGTGATGCTGGCGTTGTTGCTGGCCATCGGGATGGCCGCTTTCCTGGCGTGGCGCCTTGGGAGCCGGCTGTTGACGCCGGTGCAGGACCTCGCACAGTTTTCCGAGCGCATGGCCGCTGGTGATCCGCGCGCGCGCGCGGAGGTCAGCACGAGCGACGAGCTCGGCTATATCGCTGAGAATTTGAATCGCGCGGTTGCAAAGGTTTCCAAAGCGACCAGCAATCAGGATGCGAACGACGCCTTGCAGCGCAGCATCACGGAATTGCTGACGGTCATCAACCAGGTTGCGCGCGGCGACTTAACGCTGCGAGGAAAGGTGACGAACGACGCGTTGGGAAACGTGGCGGACTCCATCAACTACATGCTCGACAACTTCACCAAGGTTCTCGAGCGAGTACGCAAAGCGGCCATGGAAGTCACGGCCTGCTCGAACAACATTCTCGTGGCGGCGGACGAAATGCAAGCCGGCGCGACGCAGCAAGACCAGGAAATCACGAATACATCGAGCGCCGTGGAAGAGCTTACGGTCTCGATGAAGCAGGTGTCCAACAACGCGGAAGCAAGCGCGGAAGCTGCGCGCCGCGCGCTGGACGCCGCCGAACAGGGCAACCGCGCGGTACGAGACACGCTGGAAGGCATGCAACGCATTCGGGCATCCGTGCAGGCCACGGCGAAGAAGATCAAGTCGCTGGGCGACCGCTCCTTGGAAATTTCGGAAATCATCAACGTCATCAACGACATCACAGAACAGACCAACTTGCTGGCGTTGAACGCGGCCATCGAGGCGGCTCGCGCCGGTGAAGCTGGACGCGGTTTCGCCGTCGTCGCGGACGAAGTGCGCAAGCTGGCGGAACACAGCCGAAGCGCCACGAAGGACATAGCGGCCCTCATCAAGGCCATCCAGGCGGAGACGAACGAAGCCGTGGTGGTCATGGAAGAAGGCACCAAGGAAGTGGAAAGCGGCGCAACGCTGGCCGATCAGGCCGGGCGAGCGCTGGACGCTATTTCCAACGTGGTTCGCCAGTCGGCGGAACTCGTTCAGGAAATTTCGCTCGCTTCCAAACAACAGGTGCGCGGGACGGAAGGCGTGGCGCACGCGATGCAGATTATTTCGAGCATCACGCGGCAGACATCTCAAGGCACGCGTGGAACGGTCGCGACAGTCAGCCAGCTGGTGAAACTGTCCGATCAATTGAACGAAGCGCTGGCACAGTTCCGCGCGACGTCGAAGTCCGGCAATGCTTTGGAAGATTCCGAGCGGCCTGTCCCAGCCGGCGCTCTGCGGTAAGCAGTGAATTAGCGCTCGGGCAAGAGGCCAGAGCGAAAGCGGGACGGGAATGAGCGAACGGCAGGGACCGGCGCACGGTCTTAGTGATCATGAATTGAGCGAGATCCGCATGCTGATCGAAGAGCGGACGGGCATTTGCTTCGATGAATCGCGGGCGAGGTTCTTCTCGACGCGCGTGAAGGAACACTTGCGCGCCAAGGGGCTGGAACGCGGCACGGATCTGCTGCGGGCGATGCGGAAATCGAACGTCGAGTACGAAGCTTTGCTCGAGGGCCTGCTGACTCAGGAAACGAGCTTCTTCCGGTATCCGAGTGTGTACGAGGCGTTTGAGAAGCGCGTGCTGCCGGAGTTGCACGTAAAGAAGTTTTGGAAGAATCCCCGCACGCTACGGATTTGGAGCGCGGGATGCTCGACTGGGGAAGAGCCGTATTCGATTGGCATCACGATTGCCGATTCGCTCTCTTTTACCGAATCCTGGAACGTCGAGATTCTTGCCACTGACGTGGGCCGGCACGCTCTGAAGCAAGCGGAGCGCGGTGTTTATACGGGACGAAGCCTCGCCAGCGTCAGCCCGCAAAGATTGGCGACGCACTTCACACCAGTTCATGGCGGGCATCAAGTAAAACCCAGACTGCGCAAGCTCGTTACGTTTGCGCAGATGAATCTGGCCTCAGCCGTTTACGTTGGCAGAATGGACATGATTTTCTGCATGAACGTGCTGATCTATTTTTCCGAGGAACGCCGGCGCGCCATGGTGCAGCGCTTCTTCGACACGCTCGAGCCGGGGGGCTATTTGTTTCTTGGCCATTCGGAATCGATCTCGAAGATGCCGGTAAAGTTTCAGGCCATCGTGCTGAATGACTGCATCCTGTACCGCAAGCCCACGCCGGAAGAAATGCAAAAGCCGGAACTGGTGACGGAGGGACGCGCGTGAGTATGCCGGACCGCGAAGCCGTCGAAATGTTTCTCCAGGAAGCCTCCGAACACCTGCAGTATTTGCGGGAGTACGTGAGCGTGCTGCAGGAGATTTCGCCTCGCCGGGAGGATCTTGAGAGGCTGTACATTTCGGCGCATACGCTAAGCGGAACTTCAGCCAGTTATGGATTCCCACGCTTCTCGGAAATTGCGGGAAAGCTCGCGCATGTTTTTCAGTATGCGTTGAACGCGCCGCTAGGCGATGATTTGCACGGCCCGCTGACGGAATTTCTCTCGGACGGCATTTCCCTGCTGGAAACAGATCTCTTGGAGATCAGCGATACGGGCAAAGAAATCCTGGATGACATCGCTGCATTTAAGGAACGCTATCGCTTTGCGTTTCCGACGGAGCCGCCGCCGCTGAATTATCCCCAGCCGCAGGCACAAGCGGGGCCGGAGAAAGCGTCGGCCCAAGAAACAGTCGTGGCTGCCGCAACCGGCTCGTACTTCGACGCACTGCCTAACGATGACGAAGTGGCCGACGAGATTCTGGAATTCTTTCAGCCTGAAGCTGAGGAACACTTGCAGGTTGTCAGTGATTGCCTGATTTCGCTCGAGTGCAATAACAATCCAGAAGAGATCAACAAGCTGTTTCGCGCGATTCATACCGTGAAGGGATCCGCTGCGCAAGTGGGACTGAAGCGCCTTGGAGCGATAGCTCACCGCGTGGAAGACCTGATCGGGCGCTTGCGCGACGGCGAACTCGAGCCGTCCCCTGCTGTCGTGGACATTTGCCTCGAATCCGTGGATGTTCTGAAGAAAACGCTGCACCGGCAGTGGGCCGACGAAGCGAGCATGCGTGCCGGGGTGGATTCTCTGTTGGGGAGAATTGCGGAGTTTGCGCCCGTCGAACTGGAAGACGCCGAAGGCTTTGCCGCTACCGCCGGGGCTGAACAAATTCCCGCCGATGGATTGCAAGAAGCCCCGCAGAGTTCCACGCCTGCCAAGAGACTGGCCAAAGCTGCTGGCTCTCCTGCCGCAGCGGCAAAATCGGTGCGCATCGCCCTCTCGCGACTTGACCGAATGATGAACACGGTGGGCGAATTGGTGATCAACCGTACGCGGATGGTCGGTCGCGTAGCGGAGCTGGAAAAGCTCGTCGATACGCTGAGCTTTTCAAAGGAACGGCTGCAAGGAAAAGTCGGAGAGTTCCAGGAGAAGTACGAGTTCAACCGCATCAGCTCTTCACGCCAGGCAGGGCCATGGAGCCCGTCCACGGCGCGGCAGACGCTCACCAGCGCAGCGTCAGGAGATACATCGTTCTGGTCGGAATTCAGCGAGCTCGAGATGGACCGTTACGATGATTTCAATATTCTCTCGCGGTCCATGGCGGAAATCTCGGCGGACGTAAACGAAGTGCTCTCCCAGCTCGAGGGATTTATCGGGCGGGTCGAGGGCGATATCGACGAGTTCACAAAACTCGCCCATCACCTCCAGGACGAAATCACCGCGGCCCGCATGGTCCCCATAGGAACGCTTTATTCGAGACTGTCCAGAGCGGTGCGCGATGCGGCAAAATCCGCGGGCAAGCAGGTGGACCTCGATCTTTCCGGCAGCGAGACAGAGTTGGATAACAACATCATCCAGCAGATTTCTGATCCCCTGGTGCACTTGGTAAGGAATTCGGTGGCACATGGAGTCGAGCGGCCCGAAGCTCGCATCGCCGCGGGCAAGCCGGAACTGGGCAAAGTCTCCCTGCGCGCCTATCACCGAGGCAATCACATTTACATCGAAGTGGAAGACGACGGCCGCGGCATCGATTACGAGCGCGTGAAGCAGAGCGCCATCGAGCGCGGGCTTGTCTCACCGGAAACGGCGGATCGCCTCACCGAGCGCGACCTCCGCGAAATGTTGTTCCACCCCGGGTTCACCACGGCTCCCGTGAAGACAGAGCTTGCCGGACGCGGCGTTGGGCTGGACGTGGTCCGCGCAAACCTGAATGCGCTGAACGGTGAAATCGACATTCAGAGCGTCAACGGGCAAGGAACGAAATTTACTCTGAAAGTCCCGCTGACTTTGATTATTTCGCCGGCGCTCTTTGTGCGCTGCGGAATGACCCACTTCGCGTTGCCGCTAGCCGTGGTGGAAGAAATCCGGCGGCTGCGCGCTGACGAAATTGAGGACGTGGGCGGAAAGCTGCTGACTAAGGTGCGCGATGTCGTGACGGAAGTCGTCCGGCTGGACACGTATCTGGGCTTGCCGGCCCTTGAACCGGTCAACGGATACTTCCGAATGGTGGTTGCCAATGCCGGCAATCGGCAGATTGGTCTGGTCGTGGAAGAAGTACTGGGCAAGGACGAAATCGTTATCAAGAATCTCGGCGAATATCTGCGGCGTGTGAAACTTTTCCCCGGTACGACTATCGCCCCGGACGGCAGCCTCATTCTGTTGATCGACTTGAACCGAATGGTCGCGAATGAGCCTTCGGAACGCAGGCCACTGCAGGCCAGCGCCAGCGCGGCCCGTATTTTTGCGCCGGGCTCCGCCGCCGTGGCACGAGGCACGATTCCCGCGGAGGCGATCGACCGCGTCGAGCAAGAGCGCCTCATCGTGGTCGCGGACGACTCTATCAGCGTGCGCAAGTTCGTCGGGCGCATGCTGGAAAAGAACGGTTACCGCGTAAAGCTTGCTGCCGACGGCATGGAAGCGGCGGAGCTCGTGACGCAGCACGGATGCCACCTGGTGATCACTGACCTTGAGATGCCGCGCATGACCGGCTACGAATTAATGGTGCAGCTGCGGCAGAGTCCTACGACGCGGCGCATTCCCGTAATGGTGGTGACCTCACGCGCAGGCGCGAAGCACCGCGATCGTGCCATGAAAGAAGGCGCGGCGGCCTTCCTGACGAAGCCTGTGCAGGAAGATCAGCTGATCGCCGCAGTGGAACAACTCATGGGAGCGGAGGCGCGGCCAGTCGTACCGGTCGCGTAAACGAGATGGCCATCAGCACAAACAAGAAATTCCGAGTGCTCATCGTCGACGATTCCGCCTTCATGCGCAAGGTCCTCGAAACGATTTTCAACGCCGACGATCAATTGCAGGTAGCGGGTCACGCAAAAGACGGTCGCGAAGCCGTAGCGCTCGCCGAGTCCCTCAAGCCAGACGTCATCACCATGGATATCAACATGCCGCACGTGGACGGCTTACAAGCCACGGCGGAGATCATGACCAAGAATCCCCGGCCGATCGTAATCGTCAGTTCGGAATCAAGAGATGGCGCAGCGAGTACATTGAAAGCGCTCGAACTGGGCGCGATCGAGTTTGTTGCCAAGCCATCCAGCGGCATCGATCTCGACATGCAAAGCGTTAAGGAAGATTTGCTGCGCAAGGTGCGAATGGCAGCAAAAGTACGAGTCGTGCGCACCGCGTCGACGCTGGCCTCAACGCTGCAGAAATCGAACGGCGCCGTGCAGACGGCACCCGCACCTGTTGCGCCACGGCCTGCGCCGAGATCCGCTCCCGATCTGCGATTCCCGGTTGTCGTGTTGGCTGCATCGACCGGAGGACCCGCGACGGTCATGCGCCTGGCACCTGGTTTCACGCGCGATTTTCCCGCGGCAGTAATTTTGGTTCAGCACATGCCGGCGGCTTTCACTACACAGTATGCCGCGCAACTCTGCGAGTTTACAGGCATCCGCGTCAAAGAGGCAGAGCCTAACGAGACTTTGCAACCGGGCACGCTCTACATTTGTCCCGGCGGCCACCACTTGCGTGTGACTTCAGCGGGACGCATCCAGCTCGACGGCTCAAGCGGAAGAATCAACGGATACCTGCCAAATATCGATGTGACGATGGAGTCGGTCGCCGCTTTCGCGGGCGCGATGAGCATTGGCGCTATTCTCACGGGCATGGGCAACGACGGCGCCAACGGCGCGAGGGCTATCAAAGCGGCGGGCGGCCTGGTATTGGCCCAGGATGAAGCGACGTGCGTGATATTTGGCATGCCCGCGGAAGCCATCAAAGCCGGAGCGGTGCATGAAGTTCTGGGAATTGATGACATCTATTCCGCGATTGAAAAGCGAGTGATCGGGATTTCCCGTTCCACGCCAGTGGGAGTGCGTTGATGAGAGTGGCCGCTCCGCCAGCGAAATCTCACGGCGCCCGCACGGAGCAGATCATCCTCTTCCGCGTGTCCGGCCAAGTTTTCGCCGTGTCTTCCGCTTCCGTGCAGGAAGTCCGCAGCGTGGACAGCCTGTCGGGCGCTGCAACGGAAATCAATCAGCCCACGCTCCGAAAAGTGCGGCACGTGCTGAGGCGAGGCGATAAAGCGCTCTATGTTGTCAGTGCATCGGCGCATTTTGGATTGCCGGCGTCTTCGTCGGGTCTTATTTTTGTTCTGCGAAAAACGAGAACCGCGCTGCTGGTAGACGGCATGGACAAAATGGCGACCATGAGCAGGTTGCAGGCTCTGCCGCTTGCGTATTGCCACGAAGAGCGGAACTGGTATCGAGGATTGACGGCCTTGGATCAGAACGTGATACCGGTGGTGAACCCCGAAGGTTTCTTGACCGCCGAAGAGTTTGCTCTACTTGACGCCTCCTTGCCTCCACTTGAAGAGTCTGAAGCACCGGCGACCGGCAGCACGGAGTTGCCGCAATGATCCAGGCTGCCGAACAAGGGTCGCAATCGTTCGTCCTGCTGCGGCTGGGTGAGCGCCGGTTTGCGGTGGCTGCCACGCAAATCTCAGAACTCGTGTCCCCGAGCCGCATATTCCGCTTTCCGCATCACACGGCAAATCTCGAAGGCGTAATTCTGCGGCGCGGGCGCATAGTGCCCGTCTGCGATGTCGCGGAGACACTTCTCGGCAAAGGATTGACTTCGCGGCGATTCTATTTAATTGCTGTCCGGCACTACGGGAATAAGTCCGAGTGGGTAGCGCTGCCCGTGACGGGCGATTGCGAACTAATCGCGGCGGAAATGACCGGGTCTGGAGATGCGGATGCCTCCCACGTTGCCGGATGGATTTCGCACAATGGCGAAGTCATCGAAGTGTTGAATTTGGATGCGCTCACGCCCGGCGAAACGGCATTGTCAGCCGGCGCGACGCCAGGCGTTCTTCTGGAGGCCAGGCCGTGATGCCTCCGGGACGCGGGCCCAAACTTTTGTTGATAGACAGCAACGTGTACTTCGCGAAACGGCTGGGCGATGCCTTGAAACGGGAAGGCTTCGAAGTTGTCTCGAGCACGCAAGCGGCCTATGCGCTCACGGCCCTCGAATACGACGCGCCGTCCGCGATCTTGTGCTCCACCAACATGCGCGAGATGGGCGCTCTCGAGATTGCGAAAATCATTCACGCGGATCCGAAGAACGCCGCGCTCCAGATCATCGCCCTCGGCGACGGCAGCCAACGCGCGCTCATGGACGCATTTCAGGCGGGCTGCGACGACTACATCGATCGCCAAACCGCACCTGCGGCCATCGCTTCGCACATTAAAAGCATCATCGTCAGCAAGGCGCAGGGATTTCAGCCAACGCAGATGCTGACGCAATCGGACACCAGCCTCAGCGGCAGCCTGTCGCACCACGACCTTACTGGTGTGATGCAAATGCTCGGCCATGCTCACCAAACCGGCGCGCTGCATATCAATGCCGGCGAAACCGACGGGGTGCTTTTCTTTGACGCAGGCGAGATTGCGCACGCGGAATGCGGCAGCCTCTTCGGAGACGAAGCGGTGATTCACATCCTGAAGAGCTGTGTGCAGGGCGGCACGGGCGTCTACAAGTTTGCATATGGAGCGAGTTCACCGCAGCGCACCGTGCTGCGATCGGCGACCGATCTAATGCTCGATGCCATGCGCGAGTACGACGAAGGAGCGCGCGACATGGCGGATAAGGAAGCGCTATGAGCGAGGCGATGATTGTTCCACCGCTGAACGAGACGGAAGAGAAGCGAACGCCAACGGTTTATTTTATCGATGACAGCGCAACCATGCGCGAGGTCATCAAGATTGCGTTCCGCCGCGAAAACATCAACGTGATTACTTGCGCGGACGCAGCGTCTGCGCTGGCCCAGTTTGAACAAAACAAGCCCGACGTGGTTATCACGGACGTGATCATGCCGGATCAGGACGGCTACTCCGTTTGCAGTCAGATCAAACAACACCCCGAGTACGGCGGGATTCCCGTCGTGCTGATGTCCGGCGTCGTAAACAAGAGCGTTGCGGACAAGGCTGTGGCCGTAAAAGCGGACGAGTTGATTCGCAAGCCATTTCAGCCGCAGGAGCTGATTGGACGCGTGAAGAGTTTATTGGAGCCGAAACGCGCGCCAGATGCACCCGTCGCGGAACGCCCGGCGACTACAAACGCGCTAAATAGTCTATTCGCGCCTCCGCCGCCTGCTCCACGGCCTCTTGCGCCGGCCCACGCTTCGGATCAGAGGTCGTCAGAATCCATTTGGCCGAGAGCTCTCGCCGAGGCGTTCATCGCACCACGCCCGAGTGACGTTCCGGCTGCTCAACAGAACTTGCAGCACGCGGGAGCGCCTTCTGCACGGCCGGCACCGACCGCGGGAGACCTCCAAAAGTTGCGCGCTGAAATCGCCCGGCTTGACCTGCTCGTTAAAAAATTACAAACGGAAATGCAGATTGAGCGGCAATACACGCAGGCGCTCGAACTCCAAATACAAGCGCTTACTCGGATCGACTAAACGCGTGAAGCAGAGTTACTCTTTCGTTTGACTTCTCGTTCCGTAAAGTTGACGCTCGAAGTCTAATTCGCTAGTTTCGTTAATTGTTCTCCGAGCGGCCATTCTCTGATCTGGGGGCCTCCATGAATGGAAAGCGCGGTCCTGCCATCTCGCGGCGCGAGTTCGCGCGGCGTGCTGCCATTGCTTCCGCAGTCGCGATTGTTCCGGCAGGCACGCTGTCTCGACGACCTACCCTTACAGAATTCCCTGAACAACAGCCAAAGGATGCACCATCGCTCTCGCTCGAAAGCCAGGCGGAGGCGGAAGCGCGCTACCAGTCAATTCTCGGGGTTTACGGCGCTCGTTTCTCGGAGCCGCAGAAAGCTGATCTACGGCGGCTATGCTTCTCGGCTCAATTGCCCCTCGACAATCTGCGCAAGTTTACGATCGAAAATGGCGATGGCCCGGCTTTGTATTTGAAACCGCTGGTGGAGCGGGAGAAGAAGCCCGGGGCCGCTACTATTCCTCACGCAGCCAGCCACAGCGCAAAGAAGCCCTGAGGAAAGGCGCTATGCCAGCCGAAGAACTTTTCTACGTTTCGTTAAGTGAGCTCGCCAAGAGGATCGAGAGCAAGAAGCTCTCGCCGGTCGAGTTGACGCAGATCTATCTTGACCGTAGCACGAAGCTCGGTCCCCGCTTTAACGCTTATGCGCGTTTGACACCGGAAATCGCGCTTGAACAGGCAAAAACGGCAGAGAAGGAAATTCAGCGCGGCCACTACCGCGGGCCTTTGCACGGAATTCCGTATGCGGCCAAGGACTTGCTATCCGTGAAAGGCGTCCCGACCACGTGGGGAGCGAAGCCGTACGCGGATCAGGTCTTTCACTACGATGCAACCGTCATTGAACATTTGAACCGGGTGGGGGCGATTCTCATCGGCAAAGCGGCGATGATCGAGTTGGCTGGAGGAATGGGCTACCGATTTGCATCCGCATCGCTGCAAGAGGCCACCAAAAATCCCTGGAACACAAAGTGCTGGACCTGCGGCTCCTCGTCCGGCTCCGGCGCCATTGTTGCCGCAGGTCTCGCGGCGTTTGCGATTGGGACTGAAACATGGGGTTCGATCATCTGTCCTTCAGCCTTCTGCGGTGTAAGCGGTTTTCGGCCCACTTACGGGCGTGTGAGCCGTTATGGAGCCATGGCGCTTGCGCCTTCGATGGACAAGATTGGTCCGCTGGCGCGCTCCGCGGAAGATTGTGCGCGAATCTTCGCCGCAATTGCCGGCCATGATCCGAAAGACCGCAGCACCCTGCCGATCGACAAAGCCGCGTTCACGTATTCGCCTTCCTTGGAGTTAAGAGCGCGGCCGATCAGAGTTGGCTGGCTGACGAACGCGTGGAAAACATTGGACTCAGGAGTGGCAAAAGCCATTCTTGCAGCAGAGAAAGTCGTACGGAAACATTTCGCGAGCATCAAGGGAGCCGCGCTCCCTGAAGGACCGTTTGAAGATGCCGGGAATGTCATCGTTGCGGCGGAGTGTGCGGCTTCTTTTCGCACCCTGATTCGTTCCGGCCGCGTTGGTGAATTGACGGATCCCCTGGGCCGGATCGCAGGCTACGTCAATGAACAATACACGGCGGCTGACTATTTGCGTGCGCTTAGCGTCCGAGAGCTCCTGCAGAAAAAGATGGAAGATCTGTTTGACTCGTTCGATGTGCTAGTGGCTGCCGCTCAGCCCGTCCCAGCATCGCCGCTTGAGGCCAACCTGGAAACCGATCTAGCGTTTCCGGATCCGCTGGGAGGAATCGGGAACTTATGCGGGCTGCCAGCTCTGTCCGTTCCCTGCGGCTTTACGGACAAGAATCTTCCCGTTGGATTGCAATTCGTGGGAAAGGCTGGAGACGATTTCACTGTGATTCAGGCGGCGCGAACATTCCAGCTTCACACCGAATGGCATCGCAAACATCCAAAAATAGTTTGAGTCCATTCGAATGATTTGCGCGGAACGCGAACGCTAGGCGTTGGGACGGGTATTTAGAGCCTCTCGCACCGCTCGCAAAATGCTGCCGCGGCTAAAGGGCTTTGTGAGCAGTCGCATAGTGGCGTCAACTTTCGCCGTTTCCGCCGCCGTCTGCTCGCTGTAGCCGGACATGTAGACGGCCCCAATCCCGGAATGCTGCTGCTGTAACCGCCCCGCTAACTCCCGACCCGTCATTCCGGGCATGACCATATCCGTCACGAGGAGGTCTATCGTTGCCTCGTGCTCGGTCGCCAAACGCAACGCCTCGGCCCCATTGACCGCTTCGATGACCGTGTAGCCTCCGGATTCCAAAAACTCACGAGCCACTTCGCGCACGTCCTGTTCGTCTTCTGCAAGTAATATGGTTTCCGTGCCGCGAGGCGCTTCGGAAAACGCCAACGGCAAGCTCCCTTTGTCCTCGGGCTGCTCGACGCGAGGAAGATAAATCTTGAAGGACGTCCCCTTACCGACTTCGCTGTACACCCAGATGAATCCGCCGCTCTGCTTCACGACGCCGTAAACAGTCGCGAGCCCTAGTCCAGTTCCCTTGCCCGCTTCTTTGGTCGTAAAAAACGGCTCGAAAATATGCGCCTGCGTATCCGCGTCCATTCCCGTGCCGGTATCGGAGACCGCGAGCAGGACGTATCGTCCCGGTTTCACGATCGGATGCGTCGAGTTATACGTGCGGTCAAGATCGGCGTTCGATGTTTCGATGATGAGACGGCCGCCGGTCGGCATGGCATCCCGTGCGTTCACCGCCAGATTCATAATGATTTGTTCCATCTGGCTGGCGTCGGCGCGAATTGATCCCAAGTCCGGCGAAGTGCGAATCCCCAGTTCAACGTCTTCGCCGATTAGTCGAGGCAGGAGTTTGCCCATATCTTCGACCACGCCGTTCAAGTTCATCACACGTGGCTGCAATACCTGCATGCGGCTGAAAGCGAGTAGCTGCTTCGTCAAAGCTGCCGCGCGATCTGCAGCGCGATCTATTTGCGCAATTTTTCTCGACGTGTGATCCGCGGGAGGAAATGCATTCATCAAGAGCTCGGTATGGCCCTTGATGACCATCAAGAGGTTATTGAAGTCGTGCGCCACGCCACCCGCCAGGCGTCCTACCGCTTCCATCTTCTGCGCTTGACGGAGCTGCTGTTCGAGCAGATGCCTCTCGCTGATATCCTGCGCGACAACCAGGCGCACTCGCCGCCCCGAGTAGTCGAACTGGTGCGAAATTATTTCAACTTCAAGAACCTTTCCGTCCTTCTTGCGGTGTTTACAGAGTCCTTCGTAGCTTGCAGCGGCGCCGTCTTTTCGAGCGTGCGCGTCGGGGGAGGCTTGCTGCCCTTCCGGCCGAAGATCGAACATGCTCATCTGGCGAAATTCTTCCGGTGTAAAACCATATTGCCGGACAGCGGCGTCATTCACCTGCATGAATTGCAGAGTATCGTCGTCCATCACCCAGGTCGGCAATGGATTGTGCGAAAAGAGAAGTCGAAACACGGATTCGCTTTTACGAAGAGCTTCCTCGGAGCGCCGCCTCTCAATTGCCAGCGCGATATGGCCACCGACGGAATCGAGGAACTCCAGGTCCTTCATGTCATAAGCACTCTCATTTTCATAGTGCTGCACAACTAGAACTCCGATGGTCGCGGTCGGCGTTTTCAGTGGCACACCGAGCCAAGCCGGAGACGGTGAGCCAACCAGCTCGACTTCTCCCTGCTGTGCAAGCCGGTCGAACTCCGACTGGGGAATGAGCATCGCGCTGCCCGTGCGAAAGACAAAGGCGGTGCAACTGCGCCCGACTTTCTGGGGCGGAGGAGCAGTATCCAGCTGATCCACAAAGAATGGAAAATAAAATGCGTCCTGGGTTGGGTCATGGAGCGCAACGAAACAATTCTCCGCGCAGAGAACTTTCTTTAGCGCTTGATGGATGCCTTCAAGCAACTGATCCAGATTTGCGGTCTGATTTAAAGCATGAACAACTTCCGAAATAACCTGGCGCTCCGCCTCCATGCGATGCAGCCCGGTTACGTCGAGAAAACTTGCCACCAGGCCTTCGACAGCCGGATTGCTCAGGCAATTGGTAATCGCCGCTTCAACCCAGCGCCACTCTTCCGTCTTGCTCCGAAGGCGGCAGCGGCCTTTTCGAGTACCTTTAGGAATTTCAGCGACTCCGCGAAGACGATCCCGCATTTCATTCGCATCGTCCGGGTGCAGGAAATCTGTGAGCGCCCTCCCAACGAGTTCGTCTGGACGCCAGCCGAGCACTCGCGCGGATCCCGCGCTGGCATGAAGGATAACTCCGTCTGGACTGAGAACGGTCAACAGCTCCCGGGCGCAATCGAGCAATGTAGCAAGTTGCTCTGGACTGGCTGTTACGCTGGGCTCAAGAGCAGGGCGTTGTGGCATAGGTCGCAGCTAGCAAAAACGTTTTCGTACCCCAAGGGACCGCGGTGGATGCAAACTCCTCCGCCTTACGATCGCGTTCTAGAAGGACCTTACGGGCTGTGGTTTAGCGAAGCGTTCTAATTATAGCGCATTCACGAGGCCTGGCTAAGCCGGCGTACGGGCGGTGTTGCGAAAACATGACTGTCCGGAAGTACAGTCGCTCACGGCTCAAGCCCGCCCACTTTCCACTATAGAAAGAGCGTGTTACGCTCCACTTCGTTTCTGAACGAATCTTGGTGCGCCAGCTTCTCAAGAGTAAGCCCTTGCTGGTAGGAGGAAATGTGCCAACGCATGACACTTGGAAAGATATGTTCGTCCTCGGACTCCCCTTGCTGGAGAAAATTCTTCGGCCGGTCATCGTGTATGCCTTCCTGGTCGTGAGCCTCAGGCTCTCCGGAAAACGCGAACTGGTTCAACTCAATCCGTTCGACCTCGTCGTTCTGCTGACCCTTTCGAACACGGTGCAAAACGCCATCATTGGTGACGATAACAGCGTCTCCGGTGGCGTGATCGGCGCCACTTCCCTGCTGCTCATCAATTATCTCGTGGTGCGTTTTCTATACGGCCACCATAAACTCGAGCAGATTGTCGAGGGAGATGCCGATGTGCTGATTGACAATGGGAAACTGCGAGGCGCGCGATTGAAGAGAGAGTTGATCACTACGTCTCAACTAGAAGCGGCGGCTAGAAAACAGGGCTTTGACTCGCTCTCGGAAGTCGACAAATGCATCCTGGAGCCCAGCGGAACGCTCTCCTTCACTGGGAAAAAGCCGGCTTCCGAAGAAGTCCGCCATCAAGAGCTGCTCGCTCGGATGGAAAAGCTGATGGAAGAAATTGTGCGGCTGAGGGGCTCGCAGCCACCGGCCCGTGCTTAGCCTATACGAGCCAGCGGAATCCCCTGCTAATGCAAGATAAAAGCGGTCACCGCAAGGGTAACGCCGCCCGCTGCAATCAGCATGCCTGCGATCCAGTATCCTCGCCGTTTCGTAAGTAATGTCATCGAACAAATCACGAGGCCCACCTCGATGAGAGCCTCTCCCCCGTCAAAGCGATCAGCACGCCGGCTGACGAGGTCTCGCTCCTTTTCTAGTTCCTTCGCTTTCTCGCCGATGTCGTCTTTGTCCCCTTCGTAGCGCTCCACTTCCTTCCTATATTTCTCGTGCAATGCCTCAGTCTTTTCCTTGTCCTGCGGAGCCAGCGCCCCAAGCAGATCCGCGACGCTCTGCATTTCGTGTAAGCGTATATTCTTCGCCTGATAGTAAGCCCATTGATCGGTGGCTTGCGACTGCAATAGCAGCTCTTCTGTATGAGCGCGATGACCAAGAAGCGTGTCCGCCGCCACAAGCACGGCAAGAACAGCGATAGTGACGGAAACGGAAATAAGAAACGGGTTGTCGCCGCGTTCCTCGCGCCCTTCAGGCAGTTCGATACCTTCAGGCATGGGTCAGGCTCCCCTTTTGAACTCCGATGAAATTCAAGCTCTTCCTAAACTCTCGGTTCAGTGGCAATTGCCTTCAACGAATCACTCGCTGCCGCGATCGTCCGCTGGATGTCATTCGTCGTGTGCGCCGCGGAAACAAACGCCGCCTCAAACTGCGACGGCGCAAGGAAAATCCCACGCTCCAACATTTCGCGGAAGAATCGCGCGTAGCGCTTCGTGTCGGACCTCTTTGCGTCACTGTAGCTCTTCACTGGAGCATCGCTGAAAAAAAGTGTGGCCAGTGATTCCGTTGCATTAACCTGCCCGGTAACTCCGCTCTCGGTAAGCGCCTGCCGCAGTCCTGCGGCAAAAATCTTCGACTTCGCTCGAATCCCCTCGTAAACGCCCGGCCGCAATAGTTCCGTGAGGGTCGCGATTCCCGCCCGCATCGCCAGTGGATTCCCCGCAAGCGTTCCGGCTTGATAGACAGGCCCCAGCGGCGCCACGTGGTTCATAAATTCCGCGCTTCCGCCGTATGCCGCTACCGGCAAGCCCCCGCCTATAATTTTGCCAAGCGTAGTGAGATCGGCCCGCACTCCGGCAAGTTGTTGCGCCGCGCCAAAATGCATCCGGAATCCGGTGATTACTTCATCGACGATGAGCAGGGCGCCGTTCCTCTCGGTAATTTCGCGCAAACCAGCCAGAAATCCTGGATCCGGCAGAACCACACCCATGTTAGCGGCAATCGGCTCAACGATGACCGCCGCGATCTTATCCTTGTGTTGAGCAAACAGACGTTCGACGGAATTCAAATCGTTGTAAGGCGCGTTCAAAGTCAGTTCAGCCAGAGCTTGGGGAACACCTGGACACTCCGCGATTCCCAACGTGGCAAGCCCCGATCCTGCCTGGGAGAGAAAACTGTCCGCATGCCCGTGATAACACCCTTCAAACTTCACGATGAAATCGCGCTTCGTTATTCCGCGGGCCAGCCGGACGGCGCTCATCGTTGCTTCCGTGCCGCTCGAGACAAATCGAATCTTTTCGATCGACGGAATAGCTTGCGTAATTAGTGTGGCGAGCTCAACTTCAAGCTCCGTCGTCGCGCCGTAGCTCGTTCCCCGCCGCGCCTGGTCTGCGATCGCTTCGGTCACCGCCGGATGAGCATGCCCCAGCAGCATCGCTCCCCACGAACATACGTAATCGAGCAATTCATTGCCGTCTGCATCGTAAAGAAATTGTCCGCTGCCGCGCTCGATAATCAGCGGCTCGCCTCCCACGGAACGAAACGCCCGTACGGGACTATTCACCCCACCGACGAGAATCTTTTCCGCGCGTTCGAAAATCTCTCGCGAACGCCGCCGGTCGATTCTCGATTTTGTGGGTATCGCAGTCATGCCATTTCCGCTGTGAAGATTACGGTTTCAGCCACCTGGCGGCATCTTTGGCGTGATACGTCAGAATAAAATCTGCGCCGGCGCGCTGGATTCCCGTCAAGATTTCCAGTGCCACGCGCTTCTCATCCAGCCAGCCCTTCTGAGCCGCCGCTTTGACCATCGCGTACTCTCCGCTCACGTTATACGCTCCCACTGGTACGTCAAACTTATCGCGAACTCGCCGAATCACGTCGAGATACGGCAGCGCGGGCTTCACCATGACGAGGTCCGCACCTTCTTCGATATCCAGCGCCACTTCTTTCAATGCTTCGCGCGCGTTCGCCGGGTCCATCTGGTAGCTGCGACGGTCGCCGAACTGCGGCGCCGAGTCCGCTGCCTCGCGAAACGGTCCATAGAAACCCGAACAATACTTCGCGGCGTAGGACAGAATGCCAATGTCCTGGAACTTGTGCTCGTCGAGCGCCTCGCGAATCGCCGCTACCCGCCCGTCCATCATGTCCGAAGGCGCAACGATGTCCGCTCCGGCGCGCGCATGGGAGAGCGCCTGCGCCGCAAGGATGGGCAGCGTCGCGTCATTCGCGACATCTCCATTCTCGATCACGCCGCAATGTCCGTGATCCGTGTACTCGCACAAGCACACATCCGTAATCACCAGCAAGCTCAGCTTCGACTTTCGAATCGCTTCAATGGCCTTTTGCACTACGCCGTGCGCCGAAGTCGAACTCGAGCCGCGTGCGTCTTTCGACTCCGGCAGGCCAAAAAGAATCACGCCGGGGAGGCCCAAGCCTTCCACCTCGCGGCATTCCTCCACGATCTTGTCGACGGACTGCTGATAGACGCCCGGCATCGAGCCGACTTCTCTTCGCACGTTCGTTCCGGGGCACACAAACATCGGATAGATAAGCCCCGCGGCACTCAGCCGCGTCTCGCGCACCAATCCGCGAAGCGCTTCCGTTCGTCGCAAACGCCTCGGACGCTGCGTGGGAAAGCTCATCCCTGCTCCACTTCGGCGGTGGACCGCCTACGCGTCCGGGCAAGATGCCCTTCTAACGCCTCCACCACTGCCGCCGGCGTCGTATCTGCCGCCCTTGCCATCCGTTGAACTCCCGCGGCACTCAAGGCCCGCGCCGTTGTTGGCCCTATAGCAACCATCAATGTTCTTCCTTGCATGGCTTCCCATCGTTCTCGGCCAAGTAGCTCCATGAAATTATGCACCGCGCTCGGGCTGAAAAACAGGATGCCGTCCGCTCCCTCTTTGAGACTTTCCTTCACCTTCTCGCGGTCAGCTTCGCTCGGCGGAATTGTTCTGTATGCAACCACTTCGGTCACAACCGCGCCGCTCCGCCGCAGGGCCGTTGGTAAATCAGGATTTGCGCGGTCGCTACGCGGGAGAAGTACGTTTTGGCCTGCCAGTTCTTCCTTCAGTTCCGCGGCGAGACCTGCGCCGCTGTGGTTCGTCGCCACATAGTCTACTGAAAATCCCGCATGTTCCGCCTCTTCTGCTGTGGCCGGCCCCACCGCGGCGGCACGCGGCTGAGCTGGCGGCAACCCAAGCTCGCGAGCAAGCTGTTGTCTGCGCCGCTCGACGGCCTGAACCGCGTTCGCGCTGGTGAAAATGATCCAATCGAACGAATCCATGCGCGTCAAAGCGGCATCTACCGCTGCGAAATCCTCTGGTGGTGCAAACGAGACTAGCGGAAGTAGTTTGACTTTGGCTTGTCGCGCGGTCAGCTCTTCGAGCAGCTTGCCGCTCTGCGCAGCGGCACGAGTGACCACAACCGTCTTTCCAGCCAGCGGTGACGGCACGGCCTCAGCCACGCTGCCGGCTCACTTCTTCGAGAATATTTTGTGCCCCGGCTTCCATCAGCAGATTGGCCATGTGTCCGCCGAGCTCCGCCGCCTGCTCAGGCGCCGCCGTCGCACGCTCCTTTACATATTGAAGGCCGTCCACGGAGCATACGCACGCTTCCAGCACTAATTCGCCGCGCTCAATCCGCGCCCAGGCACCAAGCGGCACCTGGCATCCACCATGCAACGCGGCGAGCAGCGCCCGCTCCGCGATAATTGCCGTGCGCGTTTCGGCGTCGTCAAGGCTACCCGCCACCTCCGCCGCTTCCGTGTCTTTCAGCCGGCACTCCACGGCAATCGCCCCCTGTCCCACTGCGGGCAAAAAAACCTCGGGAGCTAGCGTCTCCGTGATGCGAGCGCTCCAACCCAAGCGGTCCAGCCCTGCCTTCGCCAGCATCACCGCTTCATACTCTCCGCTTTCCACTTTTCGCAGCCGCGTGTCCACGTTCCCGCGCAGATCGCGGACGTCCAGATCGGGCCGGATGTGCCGCAATTGCGCCTGCCGCCGGAGGCTGCCGGTGCCGACTCGCGCGCCGGGTCTCAAGGTGCCAAGCGTCGCACCGTTCGCTCCGACCAGGCAGTCTCGAACATCATCTCGCCGGCAAACAGCCGGAAACATTAGCCGCGAAGGTGTGTCCGTCGGCACGTCCTTCACGCTGTGCACCGCAAGGTCAATGGATTCTTCCAGGAGCGCTTCTTCCAGCTCCTTTATGAAAATTCCCTTCCCGCCGATTTGCGTCAGCGGCGACTGTTGCAGCTTGTCGCCTGACGTTTTAATAATCACGATTTCGGCTTCCACTCCCGCCCCGGCGAAGAGCTGTTTGCGGACGGATTCCGCCTGCCATTTCGCAAGCAAACTTCCCCGCGTGCCGATTCGCAGGTGTCTCAAGGTTTCTCCCGGTTCGAGAGGAAGAGATCCCGCAGCGCTTCCACGTTCTGGATCTTGCGGCGGAGCTCTTTCTCTCCGCGGAGACGCTCCGCCGGCTTCAAAAGCAGCTTCTCCAGCAATTCGTCCATCATGGCTTCAACGCGCTCGCGCTCTATTGCGCCGAGATGGTTCATCGAATCCATGCGTGCATGAATAAAAGCCGCCCTTTCTTCGTGCAATCGCGCCCGAAGCGCGTCCACCAGCCCAACCAATTCCACGCTCGCCTGCCAGGAAAGAAACTTCCCCACATGTTCGTCCACGATCGTTTCGGCGTGTGGGACTTCGCTCTCGCGAGCATGCCGGTTCTGCTCCACTATCTCCGTGAGGTCATCCAGGTTGTACAGATAGGTGTTGTAAAGCTCCGCGACAGAGGCTTCAATGTTGCGGGGCATTCCCAAATCCATGAGGAAAAGCGCGCGATTGCCGCGGGCTGACATGGCCGCCTGCAGAATTTCGCGCCGAAGAACGGGCTCTTCCGAGGCGACGGAGGACACCACCACGTCCGGCAACTTCAGCGCCGTTTCCCATTCGCCCCATGCGACTACTTTTCCGCCGAAGCGCAGCGCCAACTCATCGGCGCGCTCCCGCGAACGGTTCATCACGAATAAACGCGCGATGCCTCGGTCCCTCAATTGATTGACTACCTGCTCGCTGATCGTTCCTGCGCCCAGCACCAGGGCGCTACGCTCGATCATTTTTCCGAAGATTCGTTCCGCGAGCTTCACCCCCGCCGACGCCACTGACATTGGCCGCGCACCAAGCTCCGTTTCCGACCGCACGCGCTTTCCGACTTCAAGCGCTCCTTGAAACAGCCGGTTCAGCACCGGCCCCGTGGCTCCATACTCGTGCGCGTAGCGATAGGCTTCGCGCACTTGACCGAGAATTTCTGCTTCGCCGAGAAGCATGGAGTCCAGCCCCGCAGCAACGCGGAAAAGATGCTGGACCGCCGCGCTGTCATAATGATGATAGAGCGACAAGCCTAGCTCGTCCGGATGCACGGCATGAAATTCGCTTAGAAACGAGGACAGCCCTGGCGCGCTTTCGCGCGAACTCTCTGGCGGCACGCCATAAATTTCGCTGCGGTTGCAAGTCGAAAGCACCAGCGTTTCTTCCAGGATTCCTCGTGCACGCAGCTCTTCCGCGGCCCTGCGCGACTGTTCCGCCGTGAAGGACACCCGCTCGCGCACCTCAACAGGCGCCGTCCGATGATTCAACCCCACTAGGACAATTTCCATCCCTACTCCGCTGCTGCCTATCCGGTCGAACTCGCACTCTGTGGCCGCTTGTTTACTCTGGGTCGCGGAGCGCCGTTGCTACTCACTATTCACTACTCACTATTCACTTTCTTCCTAGAAATAGCGGTGACTGTGTGACAGGTACAAGTTCACCACCGTAAAACTCATCACCACCACGAAAAAGTTAAAAATGCACAGCTTTGAGGCGCGCGCTCCGCGCCATGACGCCGACCTTGCCAACTGGAAATACACCACGTAGAGAAGCAGCACCACCAAGGTGATGACGTACTTGGGATCGTAGTACCAGAATTGTCCGTGTAGCCGGTCGACCCACACGAATCCGAGCGCCGTTCCTATCGCGATGGACACCAGTCCCACCAGCACGCTCGACCGGCTCATGCGTTCCAGTAATTCGAGTGGCGGCAGTCTCCATACAATGTCTCCGACTTTGTGGCGGCGCAATAGCCGCTCTTCGCCCAGAAAAATCAGGCTGAAAACAAACGAGAGAGCAAAAGCCGCATAGGCCAGGATGCTCAGCGTGACGTGAAACGCAAACGCAACGCCTTGGGCAGTCGTGGGAGACAAACGATCCGCAGGTGCGAGATGCGCCGCCACAAAAAACACCAGGATAAACGGCAACACAAACGCTCCCACGGAGCGCTGCCGATGAAATAGCTCCAACCCGAGATAGGTCAAAGCGAGCAGCCAGCCAAACAGCGACATCGAACCGTAAAGATCGTGATACGGAACGGTATGCAATCCGCGCGAACGTTCCAGCAAGGCAAAATAGTGCGCGATGAGCCCGAGTCCAAGGAATAGTGTTCCAAGCCGCCCGGTAATCTCCTTTCCCGTACTCAAGAATCGGAGATAGCAACTCAAGCTTCCGGCGTACGCGACAATCGTCAAAATGAAAAACAGGTTTTCCATCTGATCAGCGGACCTACTTCTCCCTCAACCTCACGCCGGGCAACCTCAAACGATCCCATGCTGAGTTCAGTTTCAGAGGCGATACTCAGAGTATAGCCCACCCACAAAGTACCCGCTAACGGATTGCCTCTCTCTGCATTCGCTTCCCGGATTTGCTATCCTCTTCCTCAGGCGCAAGATGACCACCACCTCGGCTCAGCCCAATCGAAAGGATTTATTCCTCCGCGCTTGCCGCGGCGAAACGCTCCCGCGCCTGCCCGTGTGGATGATGCGCCAGGCCGGCCGCTATCTGCCCGAATATCGCGCCATCCGGGCCAATCATGCGTTCCTGGAAGTCTGCAAGACGCCCGATCTGGCCGTCGAAGTCTCGCTGCAGCCCTTTCACCTTCTCGGCGTGGATGCAGTTATCGTTTTCTCGGACATTCTAATCCCTGCGGAGGCCATGGGCCTGAAGCTTGAACTTGGCGATGCGGGCCCCAATTTACCGGAGCCCGTTCGCTCAAAACGCGATGTCGAGAAGCTAAGGCTTTTCGACCCGGAGAGCGAAACGGGATTTCTGCCGGAGGCCATTCGCCGTATCGTCCGCGAAATTGGCCCGGCGGTTCCAGTCTTGGGTTTTGCAGCCGCTCCCTGGACTTTGGCCTGCTACGTGGTCGAAGGCCGCACGCGCGAAGGTTTCGCCACGGTGAAGAGTTTTCTGCTTCACGATCCGGCAACGTTTCGCAATCTGTTGCATCGCATCGCGCAGGCGACCATCCCCTACTTAAAAGCTCAAATCGCCGCTGGTGCAACTGCCGTTCAATTGTTTGACACTTGGTGTGGCGAGCTTTCTCTGCGAGACTACGAAGAGTTCGCTCTGCCCGCAACGCAAGAGATCATCTCCGGCCTCGGCGGCTGTGCTCCCGTAATCTATTACACGAAGGCCTCTCACCATTTGCTGCCTGCCGTAGCCCGCTCCGGCGCCAATGTTTTAAGCGTCGATTGGCGCGTGGATATGCGCGAGCTCCGCGACAAGCTCGGACCGCGCATCGCCTTGCAAGGCAATGTCGACCCCGCAGTGCTCTACGGTCCGCCGGATGAAATTCGCCGTGCCACGCAGGAAGCTATGGCCGCGCTTGGGGGCACCGGCCACATTTTGAATCTCGGCCACGGAATTTTGCAGCACACTCCCGTCGAACATGCCAAGCTCTTTATCGAAACGGGCCAGCAATCCTTGCTCCAGGAAGCCAAACCCGCGGCAAGTTTGCGTTAGGGGACTTTTGTCGTGACCATCGCGAATCCAAGCCTACAAAGCATGCGCGAAGAGCTTCGCGTCAGCGAGGAATTTCTCGCCCGCTACAACCGTCCCGGCCCGCGCTACACCAGCTATCCCACCGCGCCTGTCTGGAACGATTCCTTCGGCCCCGCCGACCTCGAAAAAGTCCACGAAGAAGCCGAGCGCGCTAAATCGCCCGTCTCGCTCTACATGCACATTCCGTTCTGCGAAAGCCTCTGCCTTTTCTGCGCTTGCAACGTCATCATCCAAAAAGATAAGCGCGTCGCGCCACCTTACTTGGAAATATTGAAGCGTGAGATGACTCGCGTCAGCCGCAGCGTTTCCAGTAATCGCCCAGTCGTGCAGTTCCACTGGGGCGGCGGCACTCCCACTTATCTGACGCCCGCGCAGATCGAAGATCTCTTCGGCTTCACCCGCGAACACTTCACTTTCGCTCCCGACGCCGAAATCGGCATCGAAGTCGATCCCCGCGTCACCTCCCGCGAACACCTTGAAACTCTTCGCAAGCTCGGTTTCAATCGCCTAAGCATGGGCATCCAGGATTTTCACCCGCTAGTCCAAAAAACAATCCACCGCATCCAACCCTTCGAACTCACCGGCGGTTTGATTCAGTCCGCGCGCGAACTAGGCTTCGAAAGCATCAACGTCGACCTTATTTACGGTCTGCCCTACCAGACCGCAGAAACTTTTGCCCACACCGTCGATCAAATCCTCGAACTCGCTCCAGACCGCGTCGCCCTCTTCAGCTACGCCCACGTCCCCTGGCTCAAGAAGCAGCAAGGTTCTTTCGCGGGCCATCTTCCCGAAGGCATGCAAAAATTCGAGATCTTTCGCACCGGCCTGCTGAAATTCCTCGAGGCCGGTTATCTCTACATCGGCATGGATCACTTCGCCAAGCCCGGCGACGAGCTCGCCGTCTCCCAGCAAAATCGCACGCTCCACCGCAATTTCCAGGGATACACCACCAAGGCCGGCGCCGACCTCTACGGCATGGGCATCACCGCCATCAGCGGCATTCAGAATGCCTACGCGCAAAATCAGCGCGACATTCCCTCCTGGGAAAAGGCCGTAGCCGAACGGGGCATCGCCACCATGCGCGGCTATCACCTTTCCGACGACGACCGCCTTCGCCGCGCCGTCATCAGCCGTCTCCTCTGCCACACCATCGTCTTGAAGGACGAAATCTCCCGCGATTTCGCCATTGACTTCGACCGCTATTTCGCCGAAGAGCTCCGACGCCTCGAACCGTTCCGCGAAGACGGCCTAGTCGTCCTCGACCCCAGCGAAATCCGCACCACTTGGCTCGGCCGCATCTTTATCCGCAATCTCGCCATGATTTTCGATCCCTACTTGGAAAAGCAGCACCTCAACGCCAAACCCCTCTTCTCCAAAACTCTCTAACCCCCAGCCCGCCCAACCGTCATTTCGAACGCAGCAGGCCGACGCTTTTCCTCCCACATCCTCCCGCAAACGCGTCTCCAGCACCCCACCGTCATTTCGAACGCAGCAGGCCGACGCCTTTTCTTTCACGTTTGCTCCTGCAAACGTGTCGGCCTGCGCAGAGAGAAATCTCTCTTCGTCTGTTTCGCAGCGCGCCGCCCCATCGCACGCTTTTCATGCGATGAAATCCCTCTTCTCTCCTCAGCCCTTCAATGCCACAATCCGACGTCATGGAGCGCGTCTTCCACGCCTACTTCATGGCCGGCAATTCAGGCGTCATCTACCTGGGCGTCACAAGCCATCTAGCGAAGCGCGTCTTCCAACACCAACAAAAGCTTATCCCTGGCTTCACGAAGAAATACAACCTCACCAAGCTCGTCTGGTTCGAGCCCCACTCAACCGCTCGTTCCGCCATCGCCCGCGAAAAGGAAATCAAAAAGTGGCGTCGCGCAAAAAAGGTCGCGCTAATCGAATCGCTCAATCCCCACTGGACCGACCTCAGCCCCAGCCTCTAACTCCGAGCCGCGCCGATTCTACCGCCAGAAACAGCGTCCTTTCGAATCTCTTCCACCACCGCCCCAAGCACCGTCATTTCGAACGGAGCAGGCCGACGCTTTTTCTTTCACGTTTGCTCCTGCAAACGTATCGGCCTGCGCAGAGAGAAATCCCTCTTCGTACTCGCCCACCCCGGCGTCATTTCAAACGCAACAAGCCGCCGCCTTCCACTTCACACGCCGCACGCCACCCCACCGTCATTTCGAACGGAGCAGGCCGACGCTTTTTCTTTCACGTTTGCTCCTGCAAACGTGTCGGCCTGCGCAGAGAGAAATCCCTCTTCGTCTTTTGCAAGCGACACGACAAATCGTACCCGGCTCAGAATGCAATCGAAGCGCAGCGGCCAGAGTCTACAAATGCATCCTAATCCCACGCCCCAACACGAAAATAAAACCAAGCGACAAGCCCACAGCCACCATGGTCCACGCATAATTCCTGCCAATGCCCTCTGATCCTCGCTCAGGAACGGTTCCTCTCGGAATGTAGTACATCAACCACAGAAGCCCGGAGTGCGCGCCCGCCGCTGCTGGCAGAGCGGATTGCCACATCAGCTGAATGCCAATCGGATTCAAAAGTCCCGCCACACTTAAAAGCACCACCGCCGAGAAGTAAGGAATCCACGTGAGTCTCCGCAACCGCCGCAAGTCGTTCCTCGGAACTCCCACGTACCGCACCAGCCCCGTACCCACCACCAATACCGCGCCGAAGTACGAAGCTATCCCGACGACCACGAGAAGCGACCGCCACAACCAGTGCACGGGCAAGCCGTCAATGACGACCGCCCAATCGCCAAAATTGGTCACGCCTGAGAAAAAGAAATACCCGGTGCCAGAAAAGAGATTGGACGCGAGACTCGTCAGCAGAAAAAAGCGCCATCGAACCGTTCCGCGCGTCACTTTACGAAGGACAATCCAAAAAACCAGCGCCGCCGCCAGGTTCGCCAGCGTTCCCCCCGCGGCAACAAGTCGCGAATCACCCTCGCTGGACCACGCCACGGTCGACAACACACCCGACTTCGCCCCAGTAAGCAAAGCCACCGCGGCATGCCCCAACCCTTCGTGCAGAACATCGGCAAGCATCTGCGCCACAACGCTGATCGCAACGACGGTCAACACGTCGTCGCTCGCCTCCACGGCTACCGCGCTAACCCTGGCTGCCATTTCGCCTTCCGTTGCCACTCACTCCCCCAGCCTATCCGCGATGACATTTCCTGAGGATCGAGGAAAATACTACCAGGACAATGGCGGCAAAATTCTCATTATTGAGAACGACGAACCTTGCAAAACACACATACGGTTCGCGCGTTAATCAGGCATTGGGAGCATTGGGTCTGGGATTTCTGGGCTTGACATCATTCGAGTTGTCCTAGCAACATCTGCGACAATAGAGCTTCGTCGGTGTCTAAATCCCTATGAGGCCAGTTCGGATTCGCTTTCGATTAGTGCTGCCCATAGTCTTGGGCTTTCTGTCGGTCCTGCTGATGACGTGGGACTACGAAAACAATCGCCTGGTCGGATTGATGGGCATGGGCTGGGATATGGGCCCGCCGTTCTGGCCTTATCAAGCGATATACCTTCTCTTATTCACGGTCAACGCTCCCGCTTTTGTAGTTACAATGCCAATCCTCAAGCTGCTGAACCTTCATACGCTTTCCTTGCAATATGGCGTCTGGTTTCCGGCGATTGTGGGTTGGTGGTGGTGGGTTGGCGCTCGGATAGATTTCGGTCTTCTCGGTGGTCGGCACTATCGCTATGCAAAGCTATTTGCCTGTCTTCTTACCACAGCGAGTCTTGGACTCCTGTATGTCGCTGCTCAGGCCACCCTCAGTGAAGTTCACTGGTGGTTGGAATACGGTCGTAACTCTTCGCAGTTCCGTGTGCCCTCCCTTCTCAGAACTGTTGGTCAAGTCTTATGGTGTCTTGTCCTCGCCGGTGGATGTCTAGTAGCAGCGAAACGTCTCTTCCAAGGCAGGGTTGCTCCAGCAACAGTGAATGGCCATAACTATCTGGTACTTTTGATGGGCCCGTCGCTCGTTGCGCTTTACATCTTCGCGATACATGGTTGGGACGGAGCCTTGAATCCGCCTTTTGACTACAACGTCTGCGCGGTCGACCGGCTTTACGGACAAGGATGCTTTCATGGAACCATCATGGGCGAGAGCAGCGAACCTCTCAGTGGAATTGATGTGGAACTTACCCCCGCAAACAAATCGCGAGATGCGAGACGAACCCAAATGAGAGTCGTGGCCACGGACAAACTGGGCAGATACAACTTCAACAGCATCGAACCAGGAGAGTATGTCGTGAGCGTCCATGCATACCTGGCCCCGAAGATAGATCGCCCCTTTGCTACCGTCTACTATCCTGGAGTCGAGGCTGAAGCTGCTGCGGAGCGCGTAACAATAAAAGCATCTTCACGGACCAACCTCAACCCACTTCGACTTCGAAAACTTGAATTTGGGACGATCAAGTTGAAGGTTCTCTGGTCCAACGGTGCATCCCCCAAACGAAGTGACGTTTGTCTTGAGAACGTTCAAAACATAAATCAGGAATGGATTTGTTCGCAGGTTGACAAGGGGGACGGAGAATTGACTCTGCCAAAAGGCTCCGAGCACGAGGCTGTGGCTTGGGTTCAATGCGACGTAAACAAGAGTATCGAATCACGTAAATCCATGCCCGCTCAACGAATCAAACTTGAACGTGACTTTACATCACCAGAGCTAACCTTCGTCGTTCAGGGAGCGCCCTGCACGCTTTGGGAGACCCATTGAGGTTTGTTAATGAGGAGCCTTGCCAACAGTAATCGCCTTGGCAACGGGGGCCTAACCCCCGGTAAGTCGTGCGGGATCGACGGAAATCGGGAAATCGGGGACAGGGAAATCGGGGAAATCGGGGACAGGGAAATCGGGGAAATCGGGGACAGACGGGGAAATCGGGGACAGGAAATCGGGGACAGGAAATCGGGGACAGGAATCGGGGAATCGGGGAATCGGGGACAGGGAATCGGGGACAGGAATCGGGGGACAGGAATCGAGGAATCGGGGACGAGGAATCGAGGAATCGGAGGAATCGGGGACGGAATCGGGGAATCGGGGGGGAATCAGGGAGGAATCGGGAGGAATCGGGGACAGACGGGACGTTTCCGCTCTCGGAACAAAGCTTACCGCAAGCTTCCGACAGCGGTGTGCCGCAAATCTGTAGTTTTCAGGGTGCGAGGTGCGGGTCTTGACTTCACTTCCGTCGGAACCTACAGGGCAGTAGCCAGGCCTTACACAAACGTCGTTTTCGACCACCAAATTTCCGCGCATCCCCAATCCTATTATCAACTTGCGCCGCACAAGCATGCGATTCGAATCATTACTATGTAAGAAATAACTTGACAAGTCATCACAACTCGCGGTAACATACACCGTGAACTTTGGCTTCCAACCCGATCACGCTTTCCATTTTGGAACTCGCCCTCTCCCTGCACTCGCGTTTTGCTCTTCTGCTCTTCCTTCTTCTTCTTTCCCCAACCTTTCAACCTGCCAGCCTTCAAACCTTCAAACAACGCCTCGCCTAACCCCTTTCCCTGCCACTCTTACACGCGTTTCGCAAACCGCAGAAAACGCAGCCACTTTAAGTCCTGCATTTGCCGCTCTTACAAACCACGTCAAACATAACTCCTTTGCTTGCCACTCTTACAGAAAACACCCCGGGTGGGGTATGCCCTACTTTGACGAGGCTCTATCCGTTCAACCCTCAAGCCCTCCGACTATCATTCTGCTCGATCTCCAGCAGTCACACGCGACGGCTTCACTAAACCCTGTAGAATCAGCACCTAGACACCGTCCCGCAAGCGTTGATTCTAATAGACTTACGCTAGCTCTAAGTCTTTTATATGCAACACTTACAAGAAACCAGGGGGGTAGCACAGACTTCAGTCTGTGCTCATTTAATCCCTACCGGAGCTGCGACGCGGACGGCCCACCCTTACGTTTAGGTGTACAAACTCAAGATGATAGGATGCTGTCGGATTCCATGAACACCCACGTCCAAGCCCTCGTCGTTGGCGCCGGAATCTCCGGCCTCGCCTGCGCCTATTACTTGCGCAAGTCCGGTATTGATGCCCAGATTGTCGAAGCATCTTCGCGTCCAGGCGGAATGATTCGTTCTGAACGGCGCGAAGGCTACCTTCTGGAACTCGGTCCGCAAAGTTTCAGCAGCACTCCCCAGCTCGCCGAACTCTGCCACGATCTCGGCATCGAAAACGAACTGGTGACCGCTCCGCCCCGCGCCCCCAGATTCCTCGTCATCGATGGCCAGCTAAAACGGGCCCCGCTTAGCCCACCGGCGTTTTTCGTGTCTTCGCTTTTCAGCACTCGCACAAAATCGTGCATCCTCAGCGATCTGTTCGGCCACAGCACTCCTCCCGACGCTGACGAATCCGTCGCCGCCTTCATCCGCCGCAAATTTTCCTCGGAACTTCTCGACAAACTCGCCGGCCCTTTTGTCTCTGGCATACATGCCGGCGACGCCGAAAAACTCAGCCTCCGCGCCGCTTTTCCCCAGCTCTTCGAAGCCGAGCGCGCCTCAGGCAGCATCATTCGCGGCATGCTTCGCGTTGCAAAATCAAAAAAGGGTCCAAAACACAAGCCGGCTCTGCAATCTTTTCGCGACGGGAACGAAACTTTCGCGCGCGCGCTCGCCGCAAAACTCGGTTCAGCTCTTCGCACCGAAGTTTCCGTGACAGAGATCCGCGTTGCCAGCGCAGGATCTTCAACGAACTACGAAGTCACGCTGACCGCTAACGGATCAATGGAACATCTCGTAGCAGCCAACGTAGTCTTCACCACGCCGGCTCCGGCAGCCGCCAATCTGCTTCGCGGCATCCACCCCGGCCTCGCATCCGCTCTCGCGTCCATCGAATATGCGCCAGTCGCTGTCGTTTCCCTTGGCTATCCGAAGGACAACATAGGTCAATCACTTGAGGGATTCGGTTTTCTCATCCCCCGCTCCGAGGGACTTCGCACCTTGGGAACGGTTTGGAACTCATCGCTCTTCCCTGGCCGCGCCCCGGACGGTCATTCCCTCTTCACCAGTTTCGTCGGCGGCGCCACCGACTCTCAAGCCGCTACGCTATCGCCGGACGAACTCGTCTCCCTCGTCCACAAAGAAATCGCGTCGCTTCTTCAAATCCGCCAAGCTCCAACTTTCTCGAACGTCACCCTCTACCCGCGCGCTCTGCCTCAATTTAATTTGGGACATTCGCAACGCGTGGCCTCGCTTCAGCAACTCGGTGTAGAATTCCCAGGTCTCTGGCTCGCGGGCAACTACCTTCGCGGTCCGGCCATCGGCGCGTGCGTCGAGCAAGCTTTGTCCGTCGCAAACGAAATCCGCGCCCGAGAAGCGCGCTGAGGTCACCATGCCCAGGCAAATTCATCCGTTTGAGCTTTTCAGCCGTACAGTTCATTAGGAGAGGAAGAAGCCGACACTCGTGTTCCTGGCGGCTTTCACATCCACCGGTGCCCGCGAAGTGTCGCCCGACGCGACGCTCTTGTCGCGCCTCCTTCAAAAAGACGTGAGCGCCTTTGAACAGCTTTACGATCGCCATTCGCGCCTCGTCTACGGGCTCGTCCTGCGTATTCTCCAGCAGGCCTCGACCTCCGAGGAAGTCGTCCAGGATGTTTTCCTCCAGCTTTGGCGCAACGCGGATCAGTACGATTCCTCGCGCGGCCCTTTTGTCCCATGGCTATGCACCATGGCGCGAAATCGCGCCCTCGATCAGCTTCGCCTGAAGAGCGAACGTCAGCGCCGCCGCGAAGATCAACCCGACGAGCTGCCGCCGGTACTGGTCGCGCCAGACTACGAAAAGGCCCTCGACGAAAAGCGCCGCGCCGAACGCGTTCGCGCTTTGATGGCCTCGCTCACTCCGCAGCAGAAAAAAGCCATCGAGCTCGCATATTTTGAAGGCTTGAGCCATTCAGAAATTGCGGCGGCCTTGAAAGAACCGCTTGGCACGGTAAAAAGCTGGATTCGCAACGGTTTGCTTCGCCTGAAAGAAGGATTGCAGGCCACGACGTGAAGAACTGCGACCAATTCCGCGAGCTGATGGAAGCCTACGCTCTCGGTGCGCTCGATCCCGAAGAGCGCGCTGCGCTCGAAGCGCATCTCGCAACCGGTTGCCCGGACTGTTCCAAAGCCGTTGAAGAAGCGCGCTGGCTGGTCAGTCAACTCGCCTACGCGGCCCCGGAAGTGACTCCCTCTGACATGCTCAAGGGCCGCTTGATGCAATCGGTCCGCGCCGATGCACAAGCCCAATCAGAAGCAAAGCTGCATGTGATGCCGGCCAGGAGCTTTATCCCCTCGTGGTTGTGGGCTGCTGTTGCCGCGCTTCTGCTCTTCTCGGTTTATTCCACTTGGAATATGCGCCGTCTCCAGGACGAAATCCGGCAGGCGAACGATCGCGCCGCGGCGCTTCTTCAGCAGCGCCAGAAAACCGAACAGCAACTGGCCGTGGAAAAGCGCAAAGCCATGATTTTGATGGATCCAAGTTCCGTGAAGATTGTTCTCGCGGGGCAAACCGCCCAAGGTCCTCAGCTGGAAGCCATCTGCCACTCTCAACTTGGCATCGTCGTGATGGGAGAGAACATTCCAATGCCTGCTCCACATCACGTTTTGCAGTTGTGGTTCATACCTAAAGCGAAGGGAGCAAAGCCCATGCCCTCGATGATGACGTGGCCCGATGCGAATGGAAAATTTGTGATGCTGATTTCAAATCCGCCCGAATCCATGGATGCGATCAAGGCCCTTGCGATCACCGAAGAGCCAGAAGGGGGCAGTCCCTGGCCGACTTCCACGCCGCGCTGGTCCGGCGGCGTCAGCTAACTTTCAGATATGCAGATGCTTCTTCCCGTAACGCAAGGCGAGACGCACTTCGCGACGTTTCGCGGCCTCTCGGTAGCGTCGCTTCTCGTCAGCCGTTTTCAGAATTAGCGGCGCCACCGGCTTAGGAAGCCCGGTATGCTCATCAACGGCCACAAACGTCACATATGCCGACGTTGTGTGCTTTCGCTCGCCAGTCATGGCATTTTCGGAATAAACCTCGACGCCAACTTCCATGGATGTCCGGAACACTCGATTCACTTGCGATTTCAGGTTGACGATTTCTCCCAGGTTGATGGGATTGCGAAAATCGATGTAGTCCACCGATGCCGTCACCACATAACTATTTGAATGCCGATGCGCCGCCATCGCCGCTACCATGTCCACCAAATGCATCACCTGCCCGCCGAGCAATTTCCCGAGAGGATTCGTCTGGGCCGGCAGCACGATTTCCGTCATCTCCGAACGCGACGCGCCCACGGGCTTCCCCTTCAATACCAATTCCCCGCTCATCTCGTTCGTTGCCACCGGCTTGCGTTTCATTTGCTCCCCGTTCCTCGGCTGCTTTGGGACGCAGTCTCATTATCCGTATAATACGGGAGCCGACCATGACCGACCAAAAGAAAACCCGCCGACAGATGCTCGAACAGTTCGTCGCCAAAAAGCCGGACGACGCCTTCTCCCGCTACGGCCTGGCGATGGAATGCATGAATAGCGGCGACCCAAGCGCTGCCGACGGTCACTTCCGCTCCCTGATCGAGTTCAACGCCGACTATATTCCTGCGTACCTTATGTACGGCCAACTTCTCGCCCGCGAGTCCCGCAACGAGGAAGCCAGGCAGGTTCTTTCGAAGGGCATCGCCGCCGCAGCCAAAAAAGGCGACGAGCACGCTCGCTCCGAAATGGAAGCGTTTCTCGGCGAACTCGCGTGACAACCCCCGCTGCGAAATATTTCTAAAGCGGGAACTCTCTTATTGAAAAGCAAGAAAGCGCTGAAGGACTTTCAGCGCTCACTCATATCGCAGGGCGACCACGGGATCGACGCGCGTGGCTCGGCGCGCGGGAATGTAACTCGCCAGCAGCGCCACGGCAAACAAGAACAGAGCGACCTCCAGAAAAGTAGCCGGATCCGTGGGCGTCACATGGAAAAGAAAACTCTTCATCAGCCGCGTCAAGGCGAATGCTCCCGCCGTCCCCAGCGCAATGCCGAGCAGTGTAAGCCGCATGCCATTGCTCAGTACCAACCGCAGCACGCTCCGTTGGCCGGCTCCCAGCGCCATGCGCACGCCGATTTCGTGCGTCCGCTGCGCCACCATGTTAGACATCACGCCGTAGATTCCCAGGCTGGCCAGCACCAAGGCCAGCCCGGCAAATAAGCTGAGCAGCAGCGTCCGAAGCTGCGGCTGTGCCACAGCCTGCGACATCAATTGCTCTCCCGTCGCGATCTCCGCGACCGGCTGATCTTTGTCAACTGACATTACTTGGCTTCGAAGTATGCTCGCCAGATGCGCCGGATCCGAATCTGACCGCAGGAACAAGCTCATGCTGCTCCACACTTGCTGTGTGCAAGGCTCGTAGACAGTCATCGTGGCTGCCTCTCCGAGGCCGTCGTCCTTCACATCGCCAACGACTCCCACGATTTCGCGCCAAGGCGGGTCCCCAGCTCCGACGCCGATTTTGATCGTCTGTCCTATGGGACTCCGGTCATGAAAAAATCGCTGCGCTACCGCCTGGCTGACGATGGCCACGCGAGGGCTGCCGGCGAAATCCCCTTGCGTAAAATAGCGTCCAACCAGCAGCGGGATTCCCAGTGTGTGGAAATAGTTCGGGCTGACAACGTAATACCCCGCGGAAGGCTGGTCCGCGGGGGCAAGCGCCTGGAGCTGTTTGGTCGCGAACACAAACGAGAGGTTTGATCCGTCTATTGGGTTGCCACTAGCGACCGCAGCTTCTTTCACGTCCGGAACAGCCTGCATTCGCTCAAGCACCCGATCGAAGAATTGGATTGTTTGTGCATCCGTCGAGTACTTCGATTTTGGAAGTGAAATATTCGCGGTCAAAATGTTCTTGGACTGGAAGCCCGGATCAACTGTTTGCAAACGCAGAAAGCTCTTGAACAACAAACCCGAGCCAACCAGGAGTACGAGCGCCAGTGTAGTCTCCAGAACTACAAGCGCACTGCGCACACCATGGCGTCCCGCGCTTGCTGTTCTTCCGCCCTCCTTCAATGTCTCGGACGGCGCTCCTCGCGTAATTTGCAGAGCGGGCGCAAAACCAAATAGAAGAGCGGTGAGAACCGCGACCCCGGCGGCAAATCCGAGCACGGGCAAATCCAGTCCAATGCTTTCCGCTCTCGGCAGGGTCGATGGCGGCAGCGTACGGAGCGCGCGCATGGCCCACTCCGCCAGCAGCAAACCAAGAGCGCACGCGATCCCGCTCAGAAGAATGCTTTCCGTCAACAACTGGCGAGCGATCCGGAGCCTGCTTGCCCCCAACGAAAACCGAATGGCGATCTCCCGCTGCCGCGCCGTTGCCCGCGCCAGTAGAAGATTTGCGACGTTTGCGCAGGCAATCAAAAGCAAAAATCCTACAGCGCCAAACAGGACCAAGAGTGTCGGGCGGATGTTCCCCACTGTTGCTTCGTTCAAAGCCACGACCTTCGATGTCCATCCGGTGTTCGTGTTCGGATACAGCTGTTCCAGCCGCTTGGAGATCGCCACCATCTCCGCCTGCGCCTGATCGATGCTTGCGCCCGGCTTCAGTCGCGCAATCACGGTCAAATAATGCGCCCCTCGAGCCCGTGGACTGAGCGAGCGCTCGTCAAACTCCGAAGGAAGCCACAGCTGCACGCCGCGCGGAAATTGGAAACCATTCTGCATGACTCCGATGACGCGATAGGACTCCCCGTCAAGCGTGAGCGATTTGCCAATTACTTGCGGATCGCTCCCAAAGTGTTGCGTCCATAATCCGTGGCTCAGGACGACAACGCCGGCTTTTCCCGCGACGTCGTCTTCCGGCAAGAACGTGCGTCCAAGCTCCGGCTGCGCTCCCAGCACCGAGAAGAAAGAGGCAGCGACACGGGCCCCGACGAGACGCTCCGGCTCCGTGCCGCCCGTGTAACTAAATTGGCCCCTGGACATCGAGGCCATCTGTTCGAAGGCGCCTGCAGCGTTCTTCCAATCCATGTAGTTCGGCGGGGAGACGGAGAACTGCTCGAACCCTTTGCTCGGATTGCTCTCACGCACGAGAGTTATGCGGTCGGGATGGTCGTATGGAAGCGGGCTCAACAACACGGCATGAATCACGGAAAAAATCGCGGTGTTCGCTCCAATGCCCAGCGCCAGGGTCAAGACGGCAACCATCGCAAAACCGGCGTTCTTCCGAAGCATCCGCAAACCGCAGCGGACGTCTTGCCAGAGCGACTCGATAAACGTGAGACTGTTCATGCGATAAATCTCCTCTCGAATCAGCGTTGGATTGCCCAGTTTTCGCCTCGCCGCATAACGCGCTTCTTCCGGCGTCATGCCTCTGGCAATGTTTTCGTCCGTCTCGATTTCTAGATACGCCTGTATCTCGCGTTCTCGCTCTTCATCCCATCTCGCCCTGCGGAAGTAGCGCATCCATCCCATGGCGCTACTCCTTTGCCGGACGCAATACCCGGTTGATCGCGCCTACCAGCTGTTCCCAGCGGCTGGTTTGCTGGGCAAGTTGCTGGCGCCCGGATCGAGTCAGCCGGTAATAACGGGCCTTGCGGTTGTTTTCGGAGGTGCCCCAGAACGAGGCGATCCAGCCGCGGTCTTCCAAGCGATGCAAGGCGGGGTACAGCGAGCCATGTTCGACTTGCAGGACGGCATCGGAGCGGTGTTCGATCACGTGCGCGATGGTGTGGCCGTGGGCCGCGCCGAGCACAAGGGTCTGCAGAATCAAAAGGTCCAGGGTGCCCTGGAGCAGATCCGCCTGTAAGGGAGGTGCGCCTCTTTTTGGCATGTTTAAAGACTTATACTCCCATAGATGATCTACCACAAGAGGATTCCTGCTGCGGTTGGACGCTCCAGAGTCAAGAAGGTCTCTACTTAATTTCAGCTTGGCCGCAGTAGACAATCTATGGGTTAGGGGGGCGACGTCACCCTGCCGGCAGCGGGCTGCCTGGCGAGTTGGTCGCTACAAAGGACGACGACCACACGTGGTCTGGAATGGAGACACGACTCAGTGACTCCAGCTGAGGTCATAAAGTTTGGAATTTCGAGCGGCTCGAATGATTGGACCGGCTGACGACTCAGCGAATCGGCTTCTTCAGAGACTCCGTGATTCCAGCCTCGGCAAGCGGCGCCATAATTTCGTATCCCGCTTTGTTCGGGTGCACACCATCCGGGCTAAGCTCGGTTTTTAGTCCGCCTTCGCTATTTGTCATTGGCGAATAGTAGTCAACAAAAACGAAGCCATTTCTGGCGGCGTACTCCTTGATCCACGCGTTCAGGGCTCTAATCTTGGGCGCAGGCTCGAGTCCCCTGTGCCAGTGGAAATCGCTCGCAGGCAAAACGGAGCACAATACGGGACGAATGCCATTCACGCGGGCAAGTTCGCTGATGGACTCGATATTGTTCTCGATCTCCCCCAACGTCATTTTCCCGGTGTTCTCGGCGATGTCATTCGTGCCCGCCAGAAGCACGACCACTTTCGGTTTCAGTTCGATGACGTCCTGCCGAAAGCGCAGCAGCATTTGCGGTGTGGTCTGCCCGGAGATGCCGCGGTTGATGTAGGGCTTGCCTGGAAAAAACTCGCCGCGGCCCGGAGACGTTGCAGTAGCCTTCATGCCCCACCCTTCGGTGATGGAATCTCCCAGGAACACCACGCGCACCTCACCGGACGCGGGAGGAGGTAGTTCCTTATCAGCTTCGCGGAATTTCGCAAGGAAAGCCCAATCGTTGTACATTCGCTCGAGCTGGGATTTTTGGTAGGGAGTCAACTTTTCCCAAGCCGCGTTCTCCGGATCTGCCGTTTGGGCATTTTGACCAGGAGCGGCAGGCGTCGTAGCCTGCGGAAAAACCGTCAAGCCGCACACCAGCATCGCGAAGACCAAACAACCTCGATACAGCGCGCCCGAAAGATTCTTTTTCCTGTCCACAGAATAATCTCCTTCTTCTATCCGCCCTCTAAAGCCCCGCCAGCTTATCACCCACGCCTGCCGGGGTAACTCTCGAAAATTCAGCAATTTTGGCACCCCCCTGGCAGTGCCGGCATCCACGCCGGCTTTTGCTTTTAACAATCTCCTTAACAATCCTCTCAACAATCCAAGTCAAACTGTTCACTAACGACTATTCACTACTCACCACTCAGAAGTCACTTCCGTCTGGTATCATTTGACCTGGCACTATGCGGCCCGATCGGATTCCGCTCTTTCCACTGAACGTCGTCCTTCTCCCCGGCGCAGACCTTCCCCTGCACATCTTTGAGCCGCGCTATCTCGAAATGGTCAGCCGCTGCTTGAAGGAAAAAACCGAGTTCGGCGTTCTCTTGGCACTCCCGAAGGGCGTTGTACGCGTGGGTTGCACGGCGGAAATTATTGAAGTGGTCAAACGCTATGACGACGAAACCATGGCCATCTTGACGGTGGGCCGCGAACGCTTTCGCGTCATCGAGTTCTTCGACGAAAAGCCACTCGCCGAGGGACATGTGGATTACCTCGAAGACCGCGACTCACCTGCTAACCCCTCTCTCTTTCGAGAGCTTGTCGAACTCTACGAAACTTGCCACACTCTGCTCTTCGAGGACTATCCAAAGAACACGGAGAGCCCCCATTCCACAGGATTCTCGTTCCTTGTGGCCGGCACGCTACCGATGGATCTGATGTGGAAGCAACAGATTCTCGAACTGCGGAGCGAAGCGGACCGGCAGGAACGCCTCGTCGGGTATCTTCGCGCCTGGGCACCGCATCTACAGAAGACAGGCGTGATGCGGGAGCGCGCCGGCGGCAATGGACACGGTTTGAATTAGTATTCTGTGCGTCCCGGTTTGCTCGGGACGCGGAACGGGGCCCCATGACGGCAAGCACACCGATGCAATCTTCAGCGCACGCGAAAGTTCGCACGCTTGGCGAACTCAAACGCATTCCGGATTTCGATGCTCGTACAGTCTCACGCTCCGTGAAAAGCGAAATGCGCCAGAATCTTCTGCGAATGATTGAAAAGAACGAGCCGCTCTTTCCCGGCGTGCATGGCTACGAAGACACCGTCATCCCGCAAATCATCAACGCGCTGCTTTCCCGCCACAATTTCATTCTGCTGGGCCTTCGCGGGCAAGCGAAGAGCCGCATCCTACGCGGCCTGATCCAGTTCCTCGATCCGGAGATTCCTGTCGTTGCCGGCTGCGAGATCAACGACGACCCGCTGCGTCCCATCTGCCGCGCCTGTCGCGAGAAAATCGCCGCCGAAGGCGACAACACGCCGATTGCCTGGATGCCGCGCGACTATCGCTATGTGGAAAAACTCGCCACTCCGGACGTGACCATGGCCGATATTATCGGAGACGTGGACCCCATCCGCGCCGCTCGCGGTGGCCGCGATCTTTCCGACGAGCTGACCATCCACTACGGCCTTCTCCCCCGCGCCAATCGCGGCATATTCGCCATCAACGAGCTTCCCGATCTCGCCGGAAAAATACAAGTCGGCCTCTTCAACATCATGCAAGAAGGCGACATCCAGATTAAGGGTTACCCGCTGCGCCTGCCACTCGACGTCCTGCTGGTATTCACCGCAAATCCGGAAGACTACACCGCCCGCGGCAAAATCATCACTCCGCTTAAGGACCGCATCGGCTCCGAAGTTCGAACGCACTACCCTTCCACGCTCGAGGAGGGCATGACCATCACCGCGCAAGAAGCGTGGGTCGTTCGCGACGCCGGGCGTAAGGTGGAAGTGCCCGCCTACCTATGCAGTGTCGTCGAGGAAATCGCTTTCCAGGCTCGCGAGGACAAACGCGTGGACCGCCGCTCCGGCGTCAGCCAGCGCCTGCCCATTACCGTTCTCGAGAGTCTCGTCAGCAGCGCCGAGCACCGCGCCGCGCGCACCGGGGAAAAGTCCGCCGTAGCGCGCATCGCCGATGTCTACTCTTCCCTTCCCGCCATCACCGGCAAGCTCGAACTCGAATACGAAGGCGAACTCAAGGGAGCAGATACAATCGCACGCGAACTCATCCGCACCGCCGTCGGCCGCGTCTTCAGCAAACATTTCGCCGAGGTGAGCTTCCAGCCGGTTATCCAGTGGTTTGAAATCGGCGGCGAGTTAAAACTCCCGGAGCTGGCGACGGCTTCGGATCGTTACCACCAGCTCTCCAAAATTCAGGGTTTGCTGGAACACATCGGCCGCCTTGGCGTTCAAGACCGCAAGGACGCCGCAGCAGCCGCATCTGCCGCGGAAATGATCCTCGAAGGTTTGTGGGCGCATCGCCGGATCGGCCGCAGCGAAGAGCGCGGCTTTTACGCGGACAAACCCAAGCAGCAGCCGGAGCAGCGTGAAAGTCCTGGCCGCCCCCCGCGCCGCCAGTTCAATTGAGGACCCGGCGAAAGGCCGTCATCCCAACGAGGATCGCGACGAAGGATCTGATTTTATGATGGAAACGATCAAGGACCGCCGGCCATGAAATTCATCCGCTACGGAAAATACGTCGGCGAACCCGCCGATGCCATCGACCTTGAAGAACTCGTCAAGCGCATGGGCGATTTTTTTCTGCAGAGCGGCTTCGAATCGCAATTCTACGGCGTTTCCCAGATGGATCCCGACCGCTCCATGGAAGCCCTCCGCGAAGCCATTCTCCGCGCCTTGCAGGAAGGCGATCTGCTCCCCGAAGACGGCATGAGCGAAGAGCTTCGCGAAATGCTGCAAAACTCCGACGCGCAGAAAAACCAAGCCGTCAAGGATCTCATCGAGAAATTAATGGAACGGCTCGCGCAGGAAGGCTACATCAACCCGCAACAGCCTCCTCAGGTTACTCCGCCTCCGCAAACCTCCGCCCGCGGGCAGCTCGGCCAGCCTTACGAAAAGCAACCCGAAGCCCGCTTTGAAATTACGGACAAGACCATCGACTTCCTCGGCTTCAAAACGCTTCAGGATCTTCTCGGCTCGCTGGGCCGCAGTAGTTTCGGCCGTCACGATACGCGCGATCTCTCGACTGGCATCGAATCCGGAGGAGTGTCCCGCGCCTACGAGTTCGGGGACACCATGAATCTCGACATCAGCGAGACGCTTTTCAACGCGGTGCGCCGCCAGGGTGCCAAAGTTCCCATCGACATGACGTATTCCGACCTTATGGTTCATCAGTGCGAATATCACAGCTCCTGCGCCACGGTCGTTCTTCTGGATTGCAGCCACAGCATGATTCTGTACGGCGAGGACCGCTTCACGCCCGCAAAGCGGGTCGCGATGGCGCTGTCTCATCTCATTCGCACACAATATCCTGGAGACACGTTGAGCCTTGTTCTTTTTCACGACAGCGCGGAAGAAGTTCCGCTTGGCGAGCTCGCCCGCGTCCAGGTCGGCCCGTATTACACCAACACGCGCGAAGGGCTTCGCCTGGCGCAGCGCATCCTGCTGCGCCAGAAAAAAGACATGCGCCAAATCATCATGATCACGGACGGAAAACCATCCGCCCTCACGCTCGAAGACGGCCGCATTTACAAAAACGCGTTCGGACTGGATCCTTTCGTTGTCGGCCAGACGCTCGAAGAAGTGAACAAGTGCAAGCGTGCGGGCATCATGATCAACACGTTCATGCTCGCGAGCGACTACAGCCTCGTGCATTTTGTCCAGAAAATTACGGAAATGTGCCGCGGCAAAGCCTATTTCACCACGCCTTACACGCTCGGCCAGTACTTGCTCATGGATTACATGCAGCGAAAAACGAAACAAATTCATTGATCATGCCTAAAGTTGTCATTTCCTTTCTGCGATTGTTGAATTCGCTCGTGGCATCGAGGCACAATGCTGGCTCACCGGTACTGTTGCGTTAAGTTGGGTCGATGGGAATATTGCGGCAGCTTTCACGCTGGTTCGGCAAGGAAGGGACAATGACAAATATCGTTGCGGGTAATCCTGCGCCGGCTTTTTCGCTAAAAGGTCTCGACGGAAAGGATTTTTCGCTCGGCAAACTGCTCGAACAGGGCCCCGTCCTCGTCGCGTTCTTCAAAATCTCCTGCCCTGTCTGCCAATTCACGTTTCCGTATCTCGAACGCCTCCACAAGCGCTATGGCGGCGAGGGCGTGACGTTTCTCGGGATCTCGCAGGACGATTCCGCCTCAACGAAAGACTTCGCCAAAGAATTCGGCGTCACTTTTTCCGTGGTTCTCGACGAAAAGCAAAAGGGGTATCGAGCCTCGAATGCCTACGGCCTCACCAGTGTTCCCACGATTTTTCTCATTGAGACAGACGGCGCCGTGAAAGTCAGTTGTATGGGATTCGACAAAAAGGATTTGGAATCTATTGCCGCCGCTCTCGCGGAGCGAAAGAAAATGCCGCCGGCAGCGCTTTTCCGTCCCGAGGAATCCGTCCCCGCGCACAAGCCCGGCTGAGGCTCAAAAAATTAGGTCCGGTCTGGACCTAATCAGAAGAAATCGAGCTTCGGCAATTCGCCGGCTCTACTCCGCTTCTTTTTCCAGCCACTTTTTCTTGTGCTTGGCTGGACGACTGCGTTTATCCGCAATCACCCGCGTGGCAGCAGGGGCGATTCCGGAATTGCGCGCCGCCCGCCGCGCCTCCACTCCCGCATCCAGAATCTTCTTTCTGCGCCTCTTCATCGTTTTTTCCGCGCACGCGTGGCACGAGTTGACTTCCACAGTTTAAGCATAGCTCGCGAGCTAGAAACTGAATCGTGCTTGCAATTCGATCTCGCGGTTTGACGTCGGAGAAGAAAACGGGCGTCCAGCCAAGGAATTCGCCTGGCCAAAAAGCGGCGAACTCAAATTCCCGATCGGGGTCCCCAAGTTCACATTGTTGAATATATTCCGCACGTTCACGCTAAACATGAGGTTGTATCGCGAATTGGACGCGCCGCCAAACATCCCGCCTCCTCCAGGACCGCCGCCGTGTCGCTCACCGCCGCCCCCCGGACCGCGTCCGAACGTGCCTCCGCCCATGGGCCCGCCGCCGGCTATGGCTTCTTTCTTCTGTCCAAAACCGAAAGTCTTGCTCAGCCTGAGGTTCAATGAAAAACGCTTCGGCCCGGTGGCGTCGTTGATTGCGATGGGAGCAAATGCCTCTCCTGGCACAGGAGCCAGCAAGAAGCAACCGTATGCGGTCTGCGCGACATTCGGTGTCGCGGCACTTGGGCAGGCAGTAGACGCAGGACGAGTGTTAAACGCCGCGTTCCCATAGATATCCTGTCCCGTGGTGATATTAAAGGGAATTCCGGAGCTCGCGATTAGAAACGGACTCAACCGGAAGCCGTGTGGCGCTCCGAATGTCCCGCCGAAAAAGAGTCGCTGGCGAGTATCGAATGCTGCACGACCGTAATCGTCCGACACGTTGAATGGGTTCGAGGGAACGCTCCCTGCGCCGGCAGTATCACTATTCGCGTAATTCAGCGTGTAATAGCCAAAGAGCGACAAATCCTGAATGAAACCGTGCTGCGTCGGAATGCGGACGTTGCCATTTACAATCAACTGGTTCTGCTTGAAGAGGCCTTCCGACTGGTATTGATAGAGAATCTGGCGGGGCACGGGGGCTACAACTTGCCCTGGGGGAACTTGGTTGGCGTTGATGAAATTGGTATAAAACTGGTGGTTGCCGCGGGAATTTAAATAAGTAATGGATAGATTTGCAAACTTAGAAAGCTGGCGCTCCAGCGTCACCCCCGTCTGCATGATGTAGGGAGTCCGCAAATTCGGATTCGGCTGGTAAATCGTCTGTGACGACCCGGTCGTCGTTGGAAACGCCGGATTCGTCGGCAGCACGGTCTGATTGGGATCAAAAAAAGACGGGTTCTGAATCAGGAATTGCTGCTGGATCACGCCGTTCTGCAGTTCTTGCTGCAGAACTAGATTTTCCGAGAACCGGTCGTAGAAAATTCCAAAGCCCAGCCTTAGGATGGTTTTGGGCGATTTGTTTTTTCCGTTTCCGTCGATACCCCACGCAATCCCCAGGCGGGGCGCAAAATCGGCATGATCCCCAAGATTGTTCTGTGTTTCGTAGCGAAGTCCTAAGCTCACGGAAACATTCGGCCGAAGGCGGTAGTCATCCTGCACGAAGAGCGCCCCGTCCAGCCAATTGACGCTGGCGGCCGCCGTTCCAACGGTGTTGTGGTTCAACGAGTAGTAGCTGGCTCCGCCACCCTGCTGCTGGATTTGGGCGATTGTCAGACCCTGTGAGAGACCCATCAACGTAATCTGGTACGCGTTAATTCCGGAAATCGTTGGGCACGTGCTGGGAGGCGTAGCTACGTTGCAACCACTGACGGTCGGATCGACGCGGGAGCCGAACGAATACGACCCGTTGAAGGCGGCATTCGAGGCGTTCGCATTCGTCGTGTCGCGCAGCCGCCCGCCAATCTTCCAGGCATGTTTGCCATGCGTGTAGTACGTGGTGTTCTGCACTTCGTAGCGGTTCTGCGTGTTGCTGTTTATTCCGCTGGTGCTCCCGCCCGCGTTAAAAGCTCCCGCGACATTGAGCGCCGGAATGGCGTTCAGGGCATTCCCGTTCGCCGTCTCGTGAATGTACTGAAACCGCGTTTCATTGACAGTCGCCGGGCCAATTGTCTGAGTATCTGTAACCTGCAACGTATTTTCCGTGTCGAGCAAATTGGTCGCCAGTGATGCAAGGTTGAAGCCACCATTGAGGGGCAGATCATTGATTTCGTTATTTCGCCAATACTGGTAGCGCACGCTGAGCGTGTTGCTTCGTGTCAGCTGGTAATCGAGGCGGGGGCTCAAATTGAGCCTCGTCTTCGGGTTGGGCACGGCGTCGCTGAACGGTTCGATCTGAAATGTCGTGGGATCGACGATCTGTGCGCTGACAACGGACAGATCGTTGATGTTCCTCCGCTCGATATTGAAGAAAAAGGAGGCCTTCTTGCTCAGCGGCCCGCCCACGTTCGCACTGTACTGCGTCGTGTAGTATCCGGGCGGTTGCGTGCCCGCGGGCAAGTGTTCAAAAGGGTTCCGCGCATTGAACGCCGCCGTGGTTCCTTCCACATAAAACTGTCCATGAAACTGGTCGGTGCCAGGCTTCGTCAGGATCTCAATACGCCCATAACCGAGTTTGTCGTATTCCGCGGAAAATGGATTTTGATTGATGCGAATCTCTCGAATGGAGGCCTTGGGCGGCAGCTGCCCCGCTGTGAATCCATCAATGTAGATCTGGCCGCCATTCGGGCCTGCCGATGGACCGGCCAGCGCCTGCAACTCTGACTCCAGCTCATCCGGATCATCGGAGAGCGCTTCGAGATCCTTCCCCTGAATCACGACCGCGCCTGCATTATTCGCCGCATTCACGTCCACTTTCGTCGTCGTGTCCGTGACCTCGACCTGTTCCTGCTGCACTTCGATGGTAAGCGGAACATTTAATTTCTGCGTTTGGCCGGTGATGATCTCGATCTCCGGCCGTTCAAACGCCGTAAATCCCGCGGCAATCACTTTCACCCCGTATTTTCCCGGAGCCAATCCGGTGACTTCGAAGACTCCCTCTCGATTCGTAGTTGCTGTCGTGGCCGCTCCGCTCGCTGTAGTCACGAGCACAGTCGCCCCGGGCACCGCGGCGCCGGAGGGATCCGTCACTTGCCCGCGCAATGTTCCCGCGGTTTCCTGTGCCCGTGCGGCGTCTCCCGCAAAACCGGCAAACAAAAGCGCCCCTGCCAACACAATGCACCGATGAAAACCCCGCAAGTTCATTCGCTCTCCTGACGCGTGTCCAATATTTTTGCGATTCTCGTATTTCAAGGTGTCGTGTCCCCCGACGGCGCCGCGCTCATCGTCCACGGCGTCAGGATGCTCGAGGCTTCACCCTTGGGCGACGCCTCGAGGATCGGTTCCACGCCAGCAAGCAGCGTGATTGCTGTCGCGTCACTGTCCTGAGTCCCTTGGGTGGTGACAATCATCACCGCATCACCCTTCTGCAAATCGGCAAGCGTTGCGCCGGGCAATCGGCTCAGCATTTGCTGCATGTCGCCACCACCCGCTCCACCTGGCCGACCCGCGCCGCTCGCTTGGCCGCCGGCAGCTCCCGCGGGTGGTGTAGCCGTGGTGCCAGTCCCATTTCCTCCCGCCGCTGCGTCCGCTGGTGCGCCTTTAAGCCGCATGGCAATTCTTTGCGCAATCGTCGGCGGTAATTTGCGAATCTGTGTCTCGGCACCAATTTTCACGGTGATGGTTTTTTTCGCTACCAGGTCCATGACCGTGATGGTTCCCGCAGTTTTGTCGATCGCGTCGATCGTTCCCGCAATGTTGCGAAATGTCCCGGAGACTACCTCATCCGCGGTCAGCTCCGTGCCATCCGCATTGCGTGTTCCCCTCGCGCGCAGTTGGTCTCCCACCTTGACTTGATCGAGGGCCGCGGCCTTCGCGTCATCAAACTTCACGGAGTTCGGCGCATATCGGCGAAGAATGGTCTGTATTGAAACTTGAATCTTTACGTCTTTAGCTGCGCCCGTCGCGTTCGTTGAAATCGTGATGGCTCCGCTTGGCGCATCGAGTTTCGTCACAAGCCCGCCAACGCCGTGCCTTTGCCATTCTTCCCGTTCGTGGGCTTGTTTCGTGGCGATGTCGGCTTGTTTCATCGCGATGAGGGACGCGACCAGCACCGTCTTTCCATCGGGCCCGAGCGCTCCGCGAACGAGAATGCGGTCGCCAGCTTGCAAGTCCTGCAGTTGCAGCGGCGCGGCGTTCTTCAAATCTTTTTCTCCGGGGGCTATGCGCAGCAACCGCGCATCCTCCTCCACCTGAATCGTCACCTCGGCCCCCGCATCCGTGGTCAATACAATTGTTTGCCCCGCGATGCTCTTGATGGTTCCCACCGGCCGCGTTGCCGCACTCTGAGCAGCCTGCTGCGACCCTCGAGGCCCTGGGCCGGTCGCACCTGCTCTCACGCTGCACGCTGCGCCAAATACCAAGCACGCGACTACAGCTATTTGTCTCAAGCGCCCCGGGCGCTCCCTTTCGCACCATTCCATGGAGGACTCCTGCAATCTAACGCGAATCGCAAACCTCGGCTGGGTTTGCCTGGGAGGGTAGTCAGGCAGGCGCGCCGTACCCTTTGCGTCATAAATTAGACGTATCCAACAGCTCGAAATGTTTCAAAAAACTCGGTGCTTTCGAACAGTGTTGGCCAATAAGAGTCTATCTCGTTTGCAATGATTCGATGTAGCGGACAAGGTTCGCAATGCGCATGTTGACCAGGGCCGGATCTCTTCCGCTGACAGAAGCAAAAAGCGGCCCCCACACTGGCATCTCGCTCGAGCCGTGGGCTGGCGCCTTCGTTCCGTTGCGAAGCACGTTCGACACATAGTCCGCAGGGAACTTCCCATCGTGTCGCGTGCTCAGCGTCGTCAGATCAGCTGGCGGAGTTTTGAGTTCGGCGGCGGCAGGCCCTCCCCCTTTGGCATCTTTTCCGTGGCACGCCGCGCAATATGCCTTGAACATTTCGCGGCCGGATGCGGGTGAAGTTGGCTGGATCGGAGCTTTCGGAACGGTTTTATCTTTGACTTGTGCAATCGTTAGCAGGGCTGTGAAGAAAAACAACGGGAGCAAGAGGAGTATGCTGCGTGGGGCCTTGTGAACCATGACGACCTCCGTCTGCGATCCTGCGTACCAATCCCTGCGAGCTAGGAATGAGATTCTAGCTCTGACCTGATCCGCAAGCCATACCCGGGAATTCTCGCGCGGCAAGAAGCACCTCGTCAGTGACGGCAGTCACACAGTCAAGGGCCGAATTTGGATACGCCCGCATATCCGGTAACCGGCGTGTTCGCGCCGCGAGCCAGCCTCGGTCTCTCGATTCCCTTCCTCGCAAAATGGCTAACTGGGTGTACAATGCCGCCCGTTGGGGTCTCTGCTCCGCCATCGTGTCCCGGTCGGCAGCCAAGACTCAATCAAGCAGACGCATGACGCTGCCAAATTGAGGATGGCTTCGCTGGCGCGATTCGATTCCTTTCCGAGGGTAGCGTATAGAGTTCACATCACCGGGCGGCGCAGACAGCTGCTCCACCCGGTCGTTTTTTGAAAACATCCATAAGGAAATTTGGCGATGGAGAATCAAGAGCATGGCTCCCCCGGCGGACAAGCATTACACGGCCCGTGTAATCGAGCGCAAAGATTTGTCGGAAGACTTGTGGTTGATTCGCGTTGATCCCGGCGGCCCATTCGCTTTTAAAGCCGGCCAGTATGCCACCCTCGGCTTGGATTACGAAGACAAACGCGTCGAGCGCGCTTACTCCATCGTTTCGTCACCCTATGAGGAAGGACTCGAATTCTTCATTGAGCTCGTTCCTGAGGGCGCGCTTACGCCACATCTCTACAAACTCCAGGTCGGCGACACCATGCTCTGCCGCAAGATCTCCAAGGGCCGCTTCACTTTCGACCTCAAGAGCGGCCGCACGAATCATCTCCTTCTCGCCACCGTCACGGGCATCGCTCCGTTCGTCAGCTACATACGCACTCTTTACAAAGATTGGAAAAACGGCGGCCAGCCCATGCCCGGCCCGCACAAGCTCTTCTGCTTGCAGGGCGGCAGCCGCTCCTGGGAGTTCGGCTATCGCGAGGAACTTGAACGCATCGCCGCGGAAGTCCCTTGGCTCAAATACGTCGCCACCATCAGCCGTCCCTGGGAAGACGCCGCATGGAAAGGTCAAATCGGCCGCGTCGACGATCTTGTTCGCATGTACGTCAAGGAGTGGGGCTTGAAACCTGACAACACCACGGGTTACCTCTGCGGCCATCCCAGCATGTGCGAAAACGGCCTGGGCATTCTCACGCGTGCCGGCTGGCAAAAGGGTTCCTTGTTCGAAGAGGTCTACTTCGTCCTTGGCAAAGAGGCCGGAGCCGAGTAAACCAGCGCACATTCGAACGGCAATTAGTTTGCGAGCCTCGCGGCTCGATTTCGTTGTAGAATGCCGCGCGGTCGGGCCAAGCGGTCATCGTGGTTGAGTTCTAAAGTAGCGGAGAAAATACCGGAGGAAGTTTCATGATTGTCGGAGTGCCACGAGAAAGCTTTCCTGGTGAGCGCCGTGTGGCCATGGTGCCAGCGGTAATTCCGAGCCTTACGAAAGCGGGCCTGGAAGTTGTCGTCGAGGCAGGCGCTGGCAGAGAAGCCGGCTACTTGGACGCGGATTACGCGGCCAAAGGCGCGAAGATTCTCCCCACGCGCGCCGATGTTTTCGGGGCCGCCGATATCGTTCTTCAAGTGCTCTGCTACGGTTCGAACGACAAAACCGGCAAAGCCGACGTTCCGCTCTACCGCTCCAATCAAGCCCTCATCGGTTTCCTGCGCCCTCTCGGGTCTCTCGACACCATGCAAGAGATCGCCTCAAAAGGCGTCACCGCTTTTTCCATTGAATTGATGCCGCGCACCACCCGCGCGCAAAGCATGGACGCGCTCTCCTCCATGGCCACCATCAGCGGCTACAAGGCCGTGCTGATTGCCGCGGACACTTTGCCTCGCCTCTTTCCCATGATGACCACCGCGGCCGGGACAATCACTCCCGCCCGCGTCTTTATCATCGGATGCGGCGTTGCCGGCCTTCAAGCCATCGCTACGGCGCGAAGGTTAGGAGCTGTTGTCTCCGCTTATGATCTGCGTCCGGCTGTCAAGGAACAGGTGCAAAGCCTCGGAGGACGCTTCGTGGAGATCGCCATTGAAGCAAAAGACGCACAGGATGCGCGCGGGTACGCCACCGCGCAGGGAGAAGAGTTTTACCAAAAGCAGCGCGAACTTCTCGGAAAAGTCGTCAGGGACAGCGACGTCGTGATCACCGCGGCCGTAAGCCCTGGAAAAAAATCGCCCATTCTCGTCACCAAAGAAATGGTCGCGGGCATGGGGCCGGGCTCGGTTATCGTGGATTTGGCCGCGGAGCGCGGCGGAAACTGCGAATTGACCCGCCCCGAAGAAAAAATCGAAGAGCACGGAGTCACCATCATCGGTTCCATCAATCTCGCGAGCACGGTTCCTTACCACGCGAGCCAGATGTACGCGAAAAACGTCGCCACCTTTCTGCTGTACATGGTGAAAGAAGGTAAGCTGCAAATAAATCCGCAGGATGAAATCGTGCGGGACACTTTGCTGACCCAGGGTGGAGAAATTGTAAACGCCAGGCTGCGTGAAATCTATAAGCTGCCGGCGCTGGCTGCGAAATCTTAAGGAGGAATGGATGCCCGCGGATTTTATTTCCAGTCTGTTTGTGTTCATCCTATCGGCATTTTTAGGCATCGAGCTCATTAAACGGGTTTCCCCGCTGCTGCACACGCCGCTCATGTCTCTGACGAACGCGCTCGACGCCATCGTCGTGGTCGCGGCCATCATCATCGCCGGCCGGCACGAGACGCGCCTCGCCACCATTCTCGGGCTGATCGCTGTCGCGGCTTCCTTTAGCAACATGGTCGGCGGCTTCGTCATCACCGACCGTATGCTGAGCATGTTCAAGACCGGCAAAGGGGCGAAAAAGTCATGACCCCGGCCGACACACAGCAGCTCATCGATTTCACATACATCGCCGCGGCCATCGGCTTCATTCTCGCGATCAAATGGCTGGGCTCGCCGGTCTCGGCCAAACGCGGCGTCATCGTCGGCGAAATCGCTTCCGCGGTCGCCGTCATCGCCACGCTGTACGACCCGCAGGTTGACCAGTACAAGTGGATCATCATCACGCTCATCATCGGCGCGGCCGTCGGCGTGCCCCTGGGCATGGTGAAGATGACCGCCGTTCCCCAGCGGACCGCCTTGAGCCACGCGTTCGGCGCGCTTTCCGCGGCGCTCATCGGCATCGCGGAATACTACGTGGCCGCTCCCAACTTGCCCAAGTTCCAGATGGCCGAAATCGGCCTCGAAGTCATCATCGGCTCGCTCACCTTTACGGGCAGCTTGATCGCCGCAGGCAAGCTCCAAGAAATCCTCCCGCAGCGCCCCATCACCTATAAAGGACAGAACTACGTCAGCTTGACGGTTCTCGCCGCCGCGCTCGGACTCATGATCGCTCTCGTCGTGCATCCCGACATGACGTTTCTTTTCCCCATCATGATCGGCGTGGCCCTGATTTTCGGAATCATGCTCGTCACGCCCATCGGCGGCGCGGACATGCCCACGGTCATCTCCCTTTTGAACTCCTACGCGGGCTTCTCCGCCGCCCTCCTCGGCTTCGTGCTCAATAACAAAGTCCTCATCGTCGCCGGCGCACTCGACGGAGCCTCCGGCTTCATCCTCTCCGTCATCATGTGCAAAGCCATGAATCGCTCCTTCACCAACGTCCTCTTTGGAGCGTTTGGCCAAGTACAGCCTAAAGCCGCAGGCGAAAAAGAAGAGCGTGCGGTAAGAAGCGCCAGCCCAGAGGACGCCGCGGGGATTCTTGCCGCCGCCAATAAGGTCGTCATCGTTCCCGGCTATGGAATGGCCGTCGCCCAAGCCCAACACAAAGTCCGCGAACTCTATGACATTCTCACCAAAAAAGGCATCGACGTCCGCTTCGGCATTCACCCAGTGGCCGGACGCATGCCTGGCCACATGAACGTTCTGCTCGCCGAAGCCGACATCCCCTATGACCGATTGATGGAAATGGACGCCATCAATGGCGACCTTCCGCAAACCGATGTCGCGCTCGTCATCGGCGCGAACGACGTCACCAACCCCGCCGCACGCACCGATCAATCCAGCCCCATCTTCGGCATGCCCATCATCGACGTGGACAAAGCCCGCACCGTGATGGTCATCAAGCGCAGCATGGCCGCCGGCTTCGCCGGAATCGACAATCCTTTGTATTACCTCGACAACACCATGATGCTCTTCGGTGACGCCAAAAAATTCGTCAGTGACATCGTCCGCGAACTAAGCGGCGGCCACTAACCTGTAGTCGTAGAGCTTCAGATCGGGCGCGTAATCCTTCTACCCTGTAGAGGCAAGCCTTGCCCCGTTTTGCCTTTGCACCCCACTCTTGGTTCTGCCTGACGGCAGAACCGATATTCAACCCCCATCTCCACCAGTCCACCATGCGTGCCTCGACCTGCAAAGCCGGGGCGGGTGCGCGGGATTACAGGCTGAACGGAATTGGCCGTCTCACGCGGAACTTTATGTACGTGTTTGTAAACCTTGCGTTTGAAGCGGAGAACGCACCATTGCGGGCGTGTCCAGATTGTACAACGCGGCGCTTTGGAAGCAATTCGCTACGAGTCGAAGCAGGCCGGCACGGATCCCCAGGATTAATCGTTCGACGACGCGCGAGTCTTCCAAACGTAAAAATTCTTTTCGTCGGCGAGCGTTTCGATGGCCAGACCTGCCGAGGTGGATGCACGGTGAACCGCCGAACGCAGGTTTGCCAGTCCGATTCCGTTCACGTCCGCCAGGGGAATTTCAAGCGCGGAACCGGGTTGCACCCCTTCTAGCTCAACCAGAATACCTTCCACCAGGTCGTGGTGCTTACCGCGGCGGCCATTCCTTAGGCTGGAAAGCTCCACCCTGCGATACTTCAGAGCAGGTTGTTTGGCGTTGGCTTTTTGTCCATTGGACATGGGGTTCCTCCCTCACCACGCCGGATACCATACACGGATGACAATTCTACGTCAACTATATTTTTGCTCGCCCTTAATTCTTTCTGTGGCATACGCTGTCTATTGTCTGGCTTGCTTTAGTTCCTTGGCTTGCATTTGTCTGTGGTGCGGCCACTCAACCGTTTCTACGTTCTACGCTGCTCATACCTCCGTTAAATGAACCCAATATCTTCACCTTTCTTTAGTGGTCTGGATATGCTCCGCGTATGCGTCGGGACCTCGTTTGGGCCAAAACAGGCAATTTTCAGGGCTGGGCATGCTCGCAATGCGCGTGGGGGTTCAACCCGTCGGCCTCTCCCGTAGGAAACACGCTTGAGGAGATGAAGCAGAATTACGAGCTGCAGCGCGACCAGGAATTCGCTTCCCACGCCTGCTCGGCCAACACCAAAACCAAGATTCCAAAAACAAACCAGTCCAGCCAAAACGTCTGACCCGCCACAACGCCAGCCGAACCAACCGCCCCAGTGTGCCAAATTGAACAGAAATGGTTCTGCTTTGATGCAACCCTATGAAAAGGCATAGCATGCTCTCTGAACAAAAAGGGCTTTACGAAGCCACGTTAAGCGAGGTCAAGCAGGAAATGGCGATTCCGCCGATGGCGAAATCCGCGCGGCACGCACCACCCCTGCAGAATCGAAGGGTCAATCAGGCCTTGAGTTCCAAAAAAGAACGCACTTACTCAACTCTGAGCGATTTAGGCGGTGTGGTAACGGCGATTCAAAAGTTTGCAATAAGAGGAATTATTTACTCGCAAGGCGATTCCGCAAAGACGGTTATGTACATTCAAAAAGGCCGCGTGGAACTCTCTGTGGCATCCAACACTCACAAGGATGCTGTTGTGGCCATCCTGGGGCCAGGTAATTTTTTTGGGGAAGCTTGCCTTGCAGGCCAGGCAACTCGTACGATCACCGCCACGGCGATAACCCGCGTAGTGCTGCAAGAAATTGAAAAAAACGAAATGCTCCGGGGGCTCCACGCTGACCCTTCGCTCGCTCACCGCTTCTTGTGCTACATGGTGATACGGAAAACGCGGATCGAGGAGAACTTAATCGGCCAGCTTACTCAGAGCAGCGAGAAGCGACTCGCCCGCGCACTGCTGCAGCTTGCGGGCAGGGGGAGTCAGAGTAATCCGCAACAATTTGCCGGGATTTCACAGGAGACGCTGGCAACGATGATCGGCACTACACGCTCGCGCGTCAATTTCTTTATGAACAAATTCAGAGAGCTTGGCTTCATAGGGTACCAGGGCCCTCTCGACCGGAACGGCGGGATCCACATCAACCCCTCGCGCTTACGTAAGGCTTATTGCATATAGCTTGAACCCTCGCCAAGTGCCCCACTCCTGGTTTTTGCGTCTTCAAGTATCATTGTTTTGACCTTTCCACCCAATTCCCAAGCCCAGCCCCAGCATTCTTAGATTGACAGGAGAGGGCGGCCGCCCTATGGTCTTGCGTAGACATAAACCCGAAATCGAAAATCCCGGCCGGACGTAAGCGAAAGCGAAGCAGTCTCGGAAGTGGAGGTGCCCTCCCGTTCGTTCGAACTCTTCCAAACCAGGTAAATCCCACGGCCAAATTTTTTCGGAAGTCGAGCAAACCCGCATGCAGGCCAGCCAGGTGCGAAAGGAGAATTCCAATGAAAAGACATGGGATCACGCTGGTGTCTGTATTTATTTTCGTTGTGGCCGGCGTGATTGCGTCGTGTGCAAAACCGTACCACGAGGAAAACGAACGATACGTGTTCGTGGCCACGAATATTAACTTGCCGTACTGGCAGGAGGCGCAGGCAGGGTTTCTGGACGCAGCCAGAGCGCTCGGCGTAAGGGGTGAACTCGTCGGTCCGGCGACCTACGACCCAGACGCGGAGGTCGGAATGTTTCGCCAGGTCGTGGAACAGCATCCCGCTGGAATCTGCCTCTCCGCGGCCCGCCACGCGATTTTCCAGGCGGAGATTGACAAGGCCGTGGCCCAGGGCATCCCGGTGATTTGCGTGGATTCGGACGTGCCGGAATCGAAGCGCATTCTGTACATCGGAACGGACAACTTCAAAGCCGGCAGAGAGAGCCTCAGGCGGATCGCGGCGCTTGCGGAAGGTAAGGGAAATATTGCGGTGGTCACCATTTCGGGACAACGTAACATCGACGATCGAGTGGCCGGCGTGGTGGACGCGCTGATGAATTTTCCTGCTCTCAAGCTGACAAAGATCCTGGATGCCAAGGGCGACGCGCGAAGCGCGTTTGACCAGGTCTCTGAACTCATAGAGAAGAAAGAAAAAATAAGCGGCATTATTTGCTTGGAGGCGACAGGGGGTTCCGGAGCCGCCGGAGCGGTGCACCGCTTCAACATGGAGGGTAAGCTGCCCATCGTGGCCTTTGACAGCGATCCGGAGACCCTTGATTGGATCGACCGCGGCGTCATTATTGCCACCATCACGCAGAAGCCCTACGTCATGAGCTACTACGGGCTAAAGTTCCTCGACGACTTGCACCACAACGCAGTACACCAATACAAGGACTGGCGTACCGCTCTAACGCCGCCGATGCCCTCATCCGTGGATACTGGCACTGTGACGGTAGACAAGAGAAATCTCAAGGTCTTTCGCGAGGCTCTGGCCGAACATCCCAAGCCGCTATAGAGATTGAATATCCAGTGCAGATCGTTCTTGGTACGCCCGGCTATTTCGGAGCTGGTTACCGGGAGCGGGACCTCTGGTATTGGGTTTCTCGGGGAACACGGATCATAGCTCATGAGTCTCTACGCCGGGGTTCTCTGCCGCCCCCGCTTGGACTACAATGTCCGGCGAACGTCTATGGAGGGGATATGCGTGCCGACAAAGTGGAAGTTTCCTGGGATGGCGGGAAATCGGACTGGCTGGTTCGCATCGAAAGCGGCGAAGAAGTGATCCGTCGTCATTTCAAAGCGTCGAACAACGCGGATGAAAATACACTTCGCACAAAAGCCGAAGAAACGGTGAAGGACGAAGGCTACGAAGCGAACGCCGCAGCCGTAAGTATCAAGCGATAAGCATCCATCCGAAACTGGATTCGGAGCGAAACCAATCACCAAGGGGACCCGAGGCGCGGTCCATTGGACATCCATTTCTGGAGTGTTAAAATCCAGAGTGAACCTACATGCCACCAAAAACACTCTACGAAAAAATCTGGGATTCGCATGTCGTGTACGAAGAGGCGGGAAAGCCCGCGCTCATTTATATTGACCGCCACCTCATCCACGAGGGCACCTCGCCGCAGGCGTTCGCGGGGCTGAAGGCCGAAGGCCGCAAAGTGCGGCGGCCCGACCTCACCTTTGCCGTGATGGACCACTCCGTCCCGACGAAGGACCGCACACTTCCTATCATTGATACAGACGCGCGGCTGCAGTTTGAAGCGCTGGAGAAGAATTGCCGCGAAACCGGCGTACGGCTCTTCGACATGAACAGCCGCAACCAGGGCATCGTGCATATCATCGGGCCGGAACTGGGAGTGACGCAGCCCGGCCAGACGATTGTCTGCGGCGACAGCCACACCTCGACCCACGGAGCGTTTGGCACGCTGGCGTTTGGCATCGGCACCAGCGAAGTCGAGCACGTACTGGCCACGCAGTGCCTGGTGCAATCACGCAGCAAGACGCTGCACATCTTGGTCCACGGCAAGCGCCCGCGCGGCGTGACCGCAAAAGACATCATTCTCGCGATCATCGGGAAGATTGGAATCAGCGGCGGCACGGGCCACGTCGCCGAATATGGCGGCGAAGCGATTCGCGATTTGACGATGGACGGGCGCATGACCGTCTGCAACATGACGATTGAAGGCGGCGCGCGCGCGGGAATGATCGCGCCGGATGAAACGACGTTCGCGTACATGGAAGGCCGCCCGTTTGTGGCGCGCGGGAAAGCGTTTGAGGATGCGGTGGAGAGATGGAAGAAGCTCAAGAGCGACGACGGCGCAAAGTTTGACATGACCGTCGAGCTGCAGGCGCAGGATCTCGCGCCGCAGGTTACCTGGGGAACGAATCCGGGCATGGTGACTAGCGTGACGGGGCGAGTGCCGGAGCCCGGGTCGTTCCATGATCTGAATGATCAGAAGGCCACGGAGAGCGCGCTGAAATACATGGGACTGAAGGCCGGCACGCCGATCGTGGACATCCCAGTGGACCGCGTGTTCATTGGGTCGTGCACCAATTCGCGCCTGGATGATTTGCGCGCGGCGGCGCACCTAGTGGCGGGCAAGCACGTGGCGCACAGCATCAAGCAGGCGCTGATCGTGCCCGGCTCGCGCGGAATTAAAGCGCAAGCTGAGAAGGAGGGGTTGGACAAGATTTTCCGCGACGCCGGCTTCGAGTGGCGTGACGCGGGCTGCAGCATGTGCATCGGCATGAACGCCGACGTCCTGCCGCCGCACGAGCGCAGCGCCAGCACATCAAACCGCAATTTCGAGGGACGCCAGGGCAAAGACAGCCGCACCCACCTGGTCAGCCCCGTAATGGCCGCAGCAGCGGCGATCGCAGGCCATTTTGTGGATGTGCGTTCGCTCGACGTTTCGTCTGTCGAGTGAATGTGATTTCGCGTAGAGCAATCTGATTTTCTGAGGAGCGGGAATCGAATGGAACCGTTTAACACGCACACTGGGATGGTCGCTCCATTGGACCGGGTCAATGTGGACACCGACCAGATGGTGCCGAAGCAGTTCTTGAAAGCGCTGACGCGGCAAGGATTTGGGCGAATTTTGTTTTACGACTGGCGCTACTTGCCGGGCGAGAAACCGAATCCCGAGTTTGTCCTGAATTTTCCCCGTTATGAAGGCGCATCGATCCTGCTGGCGCGGCACAACTTCGGTT
>JBGPLB010000001.1:0-87444 GCA_041486245.1 Candidatus Acidiferrum sp. | reverse complement strand
ATGGCGGCCCCGGCGAGTGCCAGCAAGGTGGCGGACAGGACCCATTGCGGCGTTATCAGAATCATCAGACTAGGGTTCGTCTCTTTCATGATGGCTTCGAACGTAAACGTAAGCACAATTCCCAGGACGCATCCCATAATCGTCAGGATAAACGTTTCTCCGAGCAGCAGGCGCATAATTCCCAGCCTGGAGAGGCCCAACGCCTTGAGAATTCCAATCTCGCGGGTGCGCTCCATCACCATGGTGTGCATATTGAGAAGAACGACCAGGAAACTGATGACGATGCCGAGACCGACCATGGTGCGAGTAAACGGTCTTAATTGTGGAAGATTCGAGGAACTCATGAGCGTGACGTATTCGGACATGGAACGCACACGATCCAGAGGATCAAGAGTGAGAATTTGCGCGCGAGTGCCTTCTGTGTCGCCCTTGCTGCGGACGTAGAACATGGAGACGCGCTTCTCTGCACCGGCGATGACCTGCGCGGTCTTCAGCGGGATAAAGTAGCGTGCGCCTTTTCCATGCGCCACGATGCCGCAGATCGTAAACGTATGATTCAAAAGAGTAATCTGGTCGCCGACTTTAAGATGTTTGGTTTGAGCGATGATGTCATCGGCGATGGCTTCATCAGCGGATTCAAAGGGACGGCCAGAGCGAAACAAGAAGCCGCGACTGAGGGCGTTGAAGCGTTTGTAATCAATCCCATACAAGATGATCAAGTTCTTCGGTTCCGTAAGGATAAGCGTCGGAGCTACCTCGTCGACGCCGGGCAAGGCAGCGATTTTATCGGCCAATGATTCCTGCATGACGGCGCTGGAGAAAGCAAAGAAAATAGAAGAGTTGGGAGGCTGCACGAGAAGATCGGCGCCGACGCCCTCGACGCGCTTTCCCCATTCGGAAATTACCCCCGAAGTGAGACCTACAATGAGCAGGACTAGAATGACCTGTATCGCGATGGCGACCACACTGAGGAAGCTGCGCAGCGGCCGCGCTACGATGTTGCCCCACAACATCTGTAAGAGTGAAAATGTTCCGTCAAACGTCTCGTTCATCAGGTAAGCCGATGAGCCACTCTACCATCCGGGTGGGCGGTGGTCAAAATTCGGAAGGAAGCGCAGGGCAATATTCATGCCGAACTCTCAAGAATATATTTCTGCATGATTAAGTTTTCAACACAAATGTTGATAAGTGTGTGGAAAATTGCCTCGGGCTGCCAGCTAACCTCACTTTCTTCAACGGGCTTCTCCTGTTTGCACAATTTCAGTGCAATGCATTTTTATTGGAAGATTTTCCAACGGCATCAGAAGGAAAGCTTTACGTCAGTCTCGCGGTCATGGACGGAAAGGAGAGTTCAGGCGGAAAATTTTTCAAGTGGTGCGCCCTTACTTCCTCGCCTTCCCGCGTTCAAACCAATTTAGTACCACTTGGGCGGCTTCTCGAGGCGTATTTTGATAACTTGTCGAGGGTCTGTGATGTCGTACCAGCGTCCGTAGGTCTTCCAACCGTCGGCAATAATCTGGATGAGAGCGCGGCCGATCGGCGCGTCCGGAACACGCGCAATGCCTTCGCGATTTGTTTTGACGTTCAATTCGACTTTCTTGTCCTTCCTGAGCGAGCGCTGCTCGATATACTTCACGTAGACGCTAGCATTTTCAACGGGCACGGATTTGTCGCCGCCAGTCACTTCGATCGTCAAGCGGCTGGGTCCCGCAGCTTGCGGCGGCGCCTTCGGCGGAAGCGCCGGTGGATCTTGCGCAGCTACGCCGAGAGAAGCCGCGACCAGGAGTGCACAAAAGAGACCTGCCAATCTAGTTCGAGAAAACTTCATGTTCCGGTAGACCCCATCCTTCACGGAAAGCCAATATCAATATGACGTCAAGTTACTCCGCTCTGGTCTGAGATGCAACCGAGCGTCCGAATGCTGCTCCACGTAAATCGGTGAACAGCGACGGAGCGATGTATTCCACGCAACAGAGCAGCGCAGCAGATTTGACTCACTGGTTTTGCTCCTGTAACTTCTGAAGAATCTGCGCGGCAGGCATTTGGGAGCCGCGAGCGCAGCAATGGACCCCTAGTCCTGAACCTTCCACATCACAGGGGAACTACAACAGATATTCTGCGCTGCAGCGGCCTGGCCGCACGGGAGTAGGACTCCCGAGGGAAGAGGAGAGCAAAATGGGATTTGCCACGGACGCCATTCATGTTGGGCAGGAGCCTGATCCCGCCACGGGTGCGATCGTTGCGCCAATCTATCAGACCTCGACGTATGTGTACGAGGAACTTGGCAAGAACAAGGGATACGACTACGCGCGGACAAACCATCCGAACCGCAAGGCTCTTGAACGCACGGTCGCAAAGCTAGAAGGCGGCCATAGCGCATATGTTTTTACTTCGGGAATGGCGGCCATCGACGCGGTCTTTCGTTTGTTGCGGCCGGGGGACCACGTGGTGTTGTCGGAAGCAGTGTATGGGGGCGTGTATCGCCTTTCGACGCAGCTTCTTGTGCACTTCGGCCTGGAATTCAGTTTCGTCGATACATCCATTCCCGCTTGCGTGCTGGGGGCGATGCGACCCAACACCAAGCTGATTTACATCGAAACTCCCACAAATCCAACGATGCGGGTGACAGACATCGGCGCGATCGCCAAACTGGCAAGCGAGCGGAATGTCACACTGGCGGTCGACAATACTTTTCTTAGCCCCTATTTGCAGCGGCCCATCGAGCTGGGGGCGCAAATTGTTGTGCACTCGATGACGAAATACTTGAACGGGCACAGCGACTCAACCGGAGGAGCAGTGGTCCTAACGCGCCCGGAGGACGCGGAAAAGATTTATTTCATACAGCGGTCGGCGGGCGCGGGGCTGGCGCCGATGGACTGCTTCCTGATTTCGCGTGGGATAAAGACGCTGGCCATTCGTATGCTTCAGCACAACGCCAACGGCATTACCGTGGCGCGGCACCTGGACGCTCACCCGAAGGTTCGCAAGACGCATTACCCGGGTTTGCCGACGCATCCGCAACATGATATTGCGCGGCGGCAGCAAAAAGGGCCGGGAGCCATGATCGCGATTGATTTAGGTTCTTTGGAAGCGGCGCGGCGATTCTTGAATCAATTGAAGTTGTGCTCGCTGGCAGAGAGTCTGGGCGGAGTGGAAACGCTCGTTTCGCTGCCCGCACAAATGACACATGCTTCGATGCCGAAGGAAGTGCAGGAGCGCATTGGGATTACGGAAGGATTGGTGAGGATTTCGGTGGGGATTGAAGACGTGGAAGATATTATGGCCGATTTGGACCAGGCGCTGCTCTACGTGTAGCAACGGACGGGCACGGCATGCCGTGCCCCTACGGAGTTACGGCGTTGCCTAGCCAGGCCAAGTAATCGCTGGAGCCGGCAACCACTGGCAACACCAAAAACTCTGGCACTTCGTAGCTGTGGAGGCGTTTTACTTCTCTTTCGAGGGCGCCGAGTCTTGTTGCGGTGGTCTTAATCAGGAGTAGGAGCTCGCGAGCCTTTTCCACTTTGCCCTTCCAACGATAATGGGACTCGATGGGGCTGCGCAGGATGTTGACGCAGGCGGCGAGGCGCTTTTCGACCACGGAACGGGCGATGAGCTTTGCCTGCAGGTGATTTGTGCAGGTGACGAACACGAGCCTGTAGTTTTCGCTGGTCTTCATGTGGTTCTCTCCGGGAACTTTCTCAGAATGCTTTCGTCTTCGAGCAACTCAGAATAGAATACGACGCCATGAGCGCTTCCCCAATGACGAGTGCTTCTCCGATCAAGTTCGGCACCTCCGGATGGCGTGGGCTCATCGCCGACGATTTTACATTCGCGAACGTGCGGCTGGCGGTCGCCGCTATCGCGGAGCACGTAAATAGCAAAACGAAGAATCCGGCGATTCTGGTCGGGTACGACACGCGATTTTACTCTGAAGAGTTCTCGCAGCTTGCTGTGGCGATTTTGCAACAGCACAAGATTCGAACGCTGCTTTGCGAGACATTTACACCCACGCCGGCAGTGGCTTACGAAATACAGAGGCAGAAGCTCGATGGAGCGATCAACTTCACGGCGAGCCATAACCCCGCGCAATATCATGGGCTGAAATTTTCTTCAGCGGATGCCGGACCTGCGCTTCCGGAAGTCACGAAGGATGTCGAGGCGCGCGTGGCAAAGATGATTGCCAAGGACGGCGCGTACCCGGCCTCCCCTGCTATGCCCTCGGGGGAAATGAAGACGGAGCGAGTGAATCTTCGCGAGAATTACTTGAAGCGTCTGGAAGAGCTGGTGCGGTTCGAAACGCTGCGAAAGACAAAAGACAAATTCGTGACTGACGCTCTGCACGGTTGTGGAGCCGGATACCTGGATCGCGCGCTTGCGGAGCACGGCGTCTCAGTGCAGGCCATGCGCACGAACCGCGATTGCCTGTTTGACGGGACAGGACCGGACGTGAGCGAAGAAAATCTCGCGCCGCTGCGTGCGGCGGTGCTGGATTCGGGAGCGGCTGCGGGGCTGGCGACCGACGGCGACGCGGACCGCTTTGGAATGATTGACCGCGACGGCACGTGGATTCAGCCGAACCACATTCTGGCGCTGGTCTATGACTACATTGTCGAGACGCGCGGCTGGAACATGCCCGCGGCGCGCAGCGTGGCAACTTCGCAATTGATCGATGCGGCGGCGAAAGCGCATGGACAGAAAACGTATCGGACGCCTGTGGGCTTCAAATACATCGGCCAGCTGATTCGCGAGGACAAGATTGCTCTCGGCGGAGAAGAGAGCGCGGGGCTGACGATTCGCGGGCATGTTCCCGAAAAAGACGGAATCCTGGCGTGCCTGCTGGTGGCGGAGATGATCGCCGCACGGGGCGCGTCGCTTGGAGAGCAGATCCGGCAACTTTTCAAGAAAGTGGGAACCGAATTCTGGCCGGTTCGGGAGAATTTGCGCCTCAGCGACGAACAAAAGGCAAACGCGGTCCGGAAGGTGGCGGTGGACGCTTCGACACTTGTGGGGCGGAAAGTTGTATCGATTGACCGGACCGACGGTGCAAAATTCTGTTTTGAGGACGGTTCGTGGATGCTGCTGCGGCTATCTGGAACGGAGCCGCTGTTGCGCTTGTATGTGGAGGCAAATAGCGCCGAGGCATCCGCGAGACTGACACACGAGGCGACGAAGTGGGTATTGGAAAGCTGAAGAAGAAATTGAAGAAAGTGTCCGCGGAAGAGAAACTCCGCTCGCTATTGCTGCAATATGGCCGCGGACTGCTTGGATTGCTCATCGCGGTGATGATCGTGCACGATGTTTTTGGAACACACGGCTTCCTGGCGATGCGGCGCACGCAGAGCGAGATTAAGAAAGTGAAAGCGGATCTCGATCAGTTGAGCAAGGAAAATGCGACGCTGGAGCAGGAAGTGAAGGATCTGAAGAGCGATCCGCGATTGATCGAAAAAATTGCGCGCGACGATCTCGGCCTCGCGCGGCCGGGCGAAATTATTATTCGGATTCCGCAGGAACAGCAACAACAGCAACGGGAACAGAACCCTGCTGTAAAACGCTAGACCGGAACAGCGCTCTTACTTAATCTCCCCCAAAAAGACATTTTCTCAGGCAGGCGAGGGCGCTGCGGCGAGCTTCCGCGCTTTTGCACGCCGGTTCTTCCAGTTAGTGCGTACCATCGAAAGGGCCAGCATGGCGAGAAAGATGATGATTAGACCCGTAGTGGCCTGAAGGATGCTGCACTGGCGCTTAGGCCGGATCGAGAGCCAGCCGTAGACAAATTCAATGTGTACCCAGTAGACCAGCAGCGAAGTTTTGCCGAGCTGGATGATGGGACTGAATCCCATCTGGGCCAGGCCCCAACGGCACCAGGCGTAGACGCAAAACAAAATAATTAGAAGGACGCCGCAGCGCATTAGGAAAAAATTCGGGCCGGTGTGCCAGTAGTCGTAGACGGGATAGAGATTCAGGTTCGAATGATCTAAGCGGATGGAAAGGAAACAGGCAAGTGCGCCTGCTGCTCCCAGGGCGGCAAAAGTGATGCCTTCCGTGCGCTTGGCGATGTCCGTGAAGAAAAAAAAGCCGACAGCGAGTCCGGCGAACGCGAAAGCGGACCAGGGGAAAAGCGGGAAAAGCCACGGCTGCGGCGCGCCAAAAACGTGGACACCATTGATATACGACTCAAGCGGCCAAGGCAGGCGACTGGGGCGATGGGTGGTCCAAAGAAGCGGTGTCACGATGGCTACGAGCGCGGCGGCTAAAAGGCCGGCCAAGATTCCTCGGTCTCGCGAAGCCTTGACGGATTGCGAAAGCACGGATGCGTTGGCAGGGGTGCGGCCGGCGCTGAGCCAGCAGAGAATGCCCATTAACATCATCGAGAGGCCGAGCATGTTGAGGATATCGACGCGCAAAAGATCGGTCCACGGGGACCAGCGGTAACCCAACGCGTATTCCTGGACGCGGAAGAGCAAGCCTAGCGCGAAAATTTCGGCGCCGCGGCGAATGGTTGTTTTCGCGATCTCGCGGCGCGCGATGCCTCTCTCGCGGAGGCGCTCTGTCACTAGCGCAAAGGAAATGCCAGAGAGAAACAGGAATAGCGGAGCGGGAAGCGTACCGCCAAGTTGAGACCAAACGTAGAGGGAAGACTTGCGCGCTTCCGGGCTAAGCCAGGAATCATAGCAGTGCGTTTGAAACATCAGGACACACGCGAGGCCGCGCATCCAGTCGATGTAAGCCATGCGTTTCATGGTTCTTGCCCACCGCCTTGGAAGTTCCCGTCACGCAGACCGGCCTGGTCCCTCAGTAGCTTTGGTGGAATTTGGGATGCCATGACTCTGCCCTACAATCTTCTCTTTCAATTCTGAAATTTAAGCAACCAATTTGCCAGCGACGCGCCAACTCGGTGTGCTTCCCCTGCTCGGCCTCTGGGCCGGGATGTGCCTTGCAGGAGCGTTGTATGCGACGTGGCAAGGCTATGGGGGCCGCGATTTCGCAGCCACGATGACAGCGTTCGCCTTTTTCTTCCTGGTGATGCTGCTTTTCGCCGCACGAGGCGTAGCCGATGGCCTGGCGTCCCGCTTCGGTCCCGGCGGGGGCATCGCCTTAGGCGCCGCCGCGTTCCTTGCATACCTGATTTACTCGCTAGGAACAAATACTTTCGGCATTCCGCGTGCCGGAGCGGTGGCATTTTTTGTCTTTGCGCCGCTGGCCCTGGCCGCATCCGCCGAGCGGAAGCCGGCGGGCACTTGGCAGGACTTTGTGCTGTTGGCCGGCGTTTGGGTGGCGGTGAAGTTTGGTCCGTCGAACTGGGTGTGGCCATATCCGAGCGGCCGTCTCGCCTATGTGTTCACCGTGCTGCTGGCGTTGAACGTTGCGCTAGCGGCGTTTGTTTTGTTGCGCCGCATCGATGGAATCGGCTATTCGATTGGCTGGGGGCGGCGCTGGGGATTATACGTGCTTGGCAGCTTCGTCGTGTTTGGCTGCATTGCCATTCCATTGGGGACAGCGATGCACTTCCTTGCGTTCGCCCCACAATGGCACGCATGGACTTCTTTGCTGTTCACCTCCCTGGGGATTTTCTTTTTTACGGCATGGCCGGAAGAATTTCTCTTCCGCGGGCTGTTGCAAAACATGCTGGCACGTTCGAGCAAGAGTGATTTGGCGGGCTGGTGGACGGCATCGGTGCTTTTTGGGTTTTCGCACATCACGAACCTTGGATTCCCGAATTGGCGCTACGTCATTCTCGCGTCCATCGCCGGGATTTTTTACGGTTGGACTTGGCGCAAGACAGGTTCGATTTTTGCGTCAGCGATTGTGCACGCGCTGGTGGATGTCACCTGGCACTTTCTGTTCCGGACAGGATGAGTGGATGCGGAAGAGGAAATCAGAAGCGTTCGCTGCGATCAAAGGCGATTTGTTTCGCGCCAGAGATTTTCATGCGCTTCTTGCCGAAGATTTTTTCCAGGCGGCCGAGGAAGTCCGGCATTTCGGCGGGGACTTGCGGTTCTGGCGGCAGAAGGCGAGCAATCACGCGTTTGTGCCTGGTAATCTGGACCTCTTGGCCGTCATGCAGGAGTTTCTCCACAAGGGAGAAGCGGTAACGGAGGTCGCGAATGGAGACTTTCTGCATGTGGCACATTCTAGCACCGCAATTGTGTCCAAAAAGTCCGAACCGCTTGATTGTATGGCGTCCGCTGAAGTGATTCTTGGCAGGCCAGTCCGTGGGTCCGACTTGGTGAAAGATAAGCAGAGTGCACTGCATTCCGGAAACGAAGCCGCGTTTGGCGCGTCAAAGGTTTCAATATTCGTAAAGACCGGGAACTTAAGCTGATTTCGAGCGTACATACATCCAGCGGAGGGTCTCCATGGGAACGTTGCGGCAAGACATCCAGTTCGCATTGCGAATGATGGGGAAGAACCTGGGATTCACCACGGCGGCGGTCCTCTGTCTGATGCTGGGGATTGGCGCCACGACGGGGATTTTCACCGTGGTGAACGCCGTGCTGCTTCAGCCGCTGCCCTACTCGCACCCGGAGCAACTTGTTCGCGTCTACACGGAGTTTCCAACGTTCCCAAATGGCGGGCTGCACCGGTTTTGGACTTCGGGGCCGGAAATTATCGATTTGAAGCGTGACACGCATTCCTGGGCATCGCTGGATGCTTGGATTAGCGGCGGTGCGAATCTTGCTGGAACGACGGAACCTGTACGGGTCACCGCAGCCTATCTGAGCGGCGGACTGCTGGAAACGCTGGGCGTGGCTCCCGTCGCCGGGCGATTGATTGCGCAATCGGACGATGTTCCCGGAGGCTCCGTTGTCGCGGACATTTCCTATGGCACGTGGCAGAGCATTTTTGCCGGAGACCCGAATGTGGTGGGACGCGAAACGCGGCTGGACGGACGAAAATGCACAATTATCGGCGTCATGCCGAAAGGGTTTCAATTTCCGCCGGGCGAACAGGAGCCCGCGCAAGTTTGGACAGCATTGCAACTGGACGCGGCAAAACCCGGCGGCCGTGGATCGCATAATTACTACTTGCTAGGTCGGTTGAAGCCCGGCGTATCGGCGGCGCAAGCGCAGGGCGAATTGGCAGCGCTCGTTCAGAGCTACGGCGAAAAGCGCGCGCCCAAGACACACAGCTTTGATCCAAAGAACCATACGATCGTCAGTTTCCCGTTACAGGCCGAAGTGGTCTCGAGTGTGCGGCCCGCGCTGCTGATGCTGCTGGGAGCAGTGGCATTCGTGCTGCTGATCGCGAGCGTAAACGTGGCGAATTTGTTGCTGGCGCGTGCGGAGGCCCGGCGCAGGGAAATTGCGATTCGCGGGGCGCTGGGAGCGAGCCTGGCACGGCTGGCGCGCCAATTTGTAACCGAGGGCATATTGCTTGCGTTGTGCGGGGGCCTCCTGGGGATAGCACTTTCGTTTGGAGGAGTGCGTCTCGTTCAGCTCACAAATGCTGGCGGTATCCCCCGCGCCGATGAGATCGCGATGGACTGGCGCGTGTTGGTTTTCACGCTGGCGGTGAGCCTGCTGACAGGAGTGCTCTTTGGCCTGGCGCCGCTCGCTCCGCTGATCCTGAGCGGAATCTCCGAATCGCTGAAGGACACGGCGGGAAGCACTACGGCGGCTGCGGGAGCGCAGTTTTTCCGCCGGGCGCTGGTGGCGGGTGAATTGGCGATGGCTTTGGTGCTTCTTATTGGCTGCGGCTTGATGCTGCGAGCTTTTTGGAAGTTGCAGGAAGTACACACCGGCCTGCGTTCCGACAATGTGATTACCATGCACGTCTCGCTGCCGAGTGGAACCTACACTGATGCTGCAAAGATCACGGATTTGTGGACCCGGCTCGATGGACGCCTGACGAATCTGCCAGGCGTGCAATCTGCCGCGCTGGTGAGCGGACTGGCGCCGATGCGGCCACCGAACATGAACGACACGGACATCGAAGGTTTCGTGATGACCAAAGATGGGCCGATACAGAACGTGGATTTTTATCAGGCGGTCAGCAAAGATTATTTCGCAGCAATGGGTATTCGGCTGATGGACGGCCGCCTGTTTGATGATCGCGACGTGCAGGGCGGGCCCGAGGTGGTAATCATCAATAAATCGATGGCGCTGACCTTTTGGCCGCATCAAAATCCCATCGGACGCCGCGTGCGACCAGGCGGCGCCAAGGATTGGTGCACCATCGTTGGAGTCGTGGATGACGTGAAAAATGCCGGACTGGACCGCCCCGCAGGCACCGAATTGTATTTGCCTTACCGGCAGCCGGCGGCAGCTGGGGTCTCGGACATGTACGTGGTGATGCGCGCGAGGAGCGGAGACCCGAGATCGCTCGCGGGAGAGGTTCGCCAACGGCTGAACGAAATCGATCCTTCGCTGCCGCTTGCGGATGTGCGGTTGATGGACGATGTTCTTTCACGCGCGCAGGCGAGGCCAAGATTTTTGACGCTGCTCCTTACGCTCTTCTCCGTGGTTGCACTGGCCATCGCGACCGTGGGGATCTACGGAGTGGTTTCCTATTCCGTGGCACGCCGGACAAAAGAATTTGGACTTCGCATGGTGTTAGGCGCGCAAAGCGGCGATGTGCTCGGGTTGGTGATGAAACAGGGCGCGGGGATGATCGCAATTGGCGTTGCGTTCGGCCTCGTGCTGGCGCTTTTCCTGACGCGGTTGATGGCTAGCTTGCTCTTCGGAATTGCGCCGACTGACCTGGCGACTTTTGCGAGCGTGACCGCCGTGCTTTTTGGAGTCGCGCTGGCGGCCTGTTATATCCCCGCGAGGAGAGCGACGAGGGTGGACCCCATCCAGACGCTTCGGTATGAATGAGCTAGAGACTGTTTAACCTTGCGTCGAGACGGAGGATGGCCTAAATTCCAGGGAGCAAGACACCTGATTTTTGCGCACGTAAATAGAATACTCGATGAAACGCGTGGCGGAGCCATGCATCCAACAGAGCACTGAAACGGACCAATCTTGACATCCACAAGAGAGGGACAAAAAATGAAAGAAATGACTGCGGAAAACGCGATGTTCCTGCTGCAGGGCGTGTACCTTCCGGCGTTGAAGAATGAGAGCCAACTGACGAAGAAAGTGATTGAAGCGGTGCCCGCCGATAAATCCGACTATCGGCCGGACCCGGTATCCAAGAACGCGATGGAGCTGTTGAGGCACATCGCGGCAGCAGATATCCGTTTTGTGGAGACTGTCGTCAATGGACAGTTCAGCACAGCGGCAGTGCTACCGGAGAACCTGAAGACTCCCGCGGAAATTGCGGCATGGTATGAGCAGCACTACGCGGCAAGCCTTGAAGCGCTGGCGAAAGTGACTGGCGAACAGTTGATCAAGATCGTGGATTTTCGCGGAATGTTTCAGCGGCCTGCGGTGACATTCCTGATGATGGGATTGCACCACACCATTCATCACCGCGGACAACTGAGCTCGTATCTGCGATGCATGGGAGCGAAGGTGCCGTCGATTTACGGGGAAAGCTACGATGCCGAGCAGGCCAGAAAAGCAGCGCAGGCCTAGCAACGCTCACGTTCCGACTGACCTCTGCTTGAAGTTAGCTGAGAACAAATCGCAACTTGGACACGCTTTCCGTGTTTCATGAATGGCTGCCCTGAAGCGCCCCGCAATCCGGGCGATTCCGCACAAATCTGTGCAAGGTCAGCTCAGGAACACGGTGAGAAGAGGTGAAAGCAGAGGAGGTTGCGAAATGTTCCGAATAAAGGGATACCTGGGGCCACTTGTGCTGGGCGCTGCGATGCTTGCTCCGCTGTTGACGAGCGGATGCGCCGCGCGGGTGCGCTATTACGACGATTATCATTCGGATTACCATCGCTGGGATGGCGAAGAGGGCCGCGCGTATCGCGCCTGGCTGAGGGAGAGGCATTACGAGTACCGCGACTTCAAGCGGCTGAACCGTGACGAGCAGCGGGACTACTGGCGCTGGCGGCACGACCATTCTGACAGGCACTAATCCCTGCGGGTTCGCGTCCAAGTTCTTGCAGGAGTTAGCGCACCACACCCGAAAGCGGCGAGGATGCCGAGGCGTATAAGCGCTTTGGCATGCGGCCAGCGAGCCAGGCTTTACGGCCGGCAGACACGGCTTCCCGCATTGCCTCGGCCATTAGGACGGCGTCGGTCGCTTCCGCGATGGCTGTGTTCATCAGGACTCCGTCAGCGCCCAATTCCATGGCAACGGCCGCATCGGAGGCGGTGCCCACGCCTGCATCCACAATCATAGGGACTTCCGTGATGCGTTCGCGAAGGATGCGAAGATTGGCGGGGTTCTGTATGCCGAGGCCGGATCCAATGGGCGCGGCCAGCGGCATGACCGCCGAGGCCCCTGCATCGATGAGCTTTCGAGCGGCGATGAGATCGTCGTTGGTGTAAGGGAGAACTACAAAGCCTTCCTTCACAAGTACGCGCGTGGCTTCGATGAGTTGCTCGGTATCGGGGAAAAGAGTCTGCTGATCGCCGATAACCTCCAGCTTCACCCAGTTGGACAGGCCGACTTCGCGGGCGAGCCGGGCAGTCCGAATGGCTTCGTCGGCGGTGTAACAGGCCGCGGTGTTCGGCAAAATGAAGATTTTTTCGCGATCGATATAATCGAGAAGCGATTCCTTGGTGCGATCGGTCAAGTTAACCCGGCGAACGGCAACAGTAACCATGTCCGCGCCGGAGGCCACATGAGCGCGAGCCATTTCTGGAAAGCTCCGATACTTGCCCGTTCCCACAATCAACCGGGATTTGAATGCGCGGCCGGCAATCACAAGATCATCTGACATTGGTATCCCCACTGAGATTTTAGCCCTCCACGGGCCTGGCGACAAATCGGAGGGAAGACAATCCGCGCAGGTGCAGGGCGGGCTTCGGGTAATGGCGAAAGAACCGACTGGATTCTACATTTCAAATTCCTGCTGTGCGTTATAGACTTTCACACAGTAATTGTTTGCGGTTGACACTCGGACATGCCGGTTTGAAGAGTACGTCATCCAGAGACGCTTGCCGTTTGCCTGCGTCCAATCTCACTTAGGATGCGCGCTTCGATTTCCAAATTGCCACGGGATGCAGTGGGCGACTCGTTCGGAGGAACAATGCGAATCAGGACTACCCTCGTCGTTATGCTGGCCGCGCTTTTCGCGGGGGGAGCGTTTGCGCAGAGCAAGGATGTCGATATTCCCTTTCACAAATTCATTTTGGGTAACGGTTTGACGGTCATCGTTCACGAAGACCATAAGGCACCCATCGTGGCGATTAATGTGTGGTACCACGTTGGCTCAAAAAATGAAAAGCCTGGCAAGACCGGATTTGCGCACCTCTTCGAGCACTTGATGTTCGGCGGCAGCGAGCACTCCTCCGGCCGCTACATTGACACGATGGAAAAAATCGGCGCTACGGATTTGAACGGCACCACCAACAACGACCGCACAAATTACTTCGAGAATGTTCCAACCTCGGCTGTGGACCTGACGTTATGGATGGAGTCCGACCGCATGGGATTCCTGCTGGGGGCGCTCGATCAGAAGACACTCGACCTGCAGCGCGGCGTGGTGCAGAACGAGAAGCGGCAGGGAGAGAACCAGCCTTACGCGGTCTCGCGGCAACTGATTACGCAAAACACCTATCCCGCGGGGCATCCGTATTCGTGGACGGTGATCGGAGACATGGCCGATCTCGGTGCGGCCTCGATGGATGACGTGAAGGAGTGGTTCAAGACTTACTACGGACCATCGAACGTTACAATCGTCCTGGCAGGCGACATAGACGCTAAAACGGCGAAAGAAAAAGTCGAAAAGTATTTCGGGAACATTCCACCGGGTCCGCCCGTTGCGCATCAAGAGGCGTGGATCGCCAAAATGACGGGGACCCACAGGCAAGTCGTGCAGGACCGGGTTCCGCAGGCGCGTATCTACAAAGTGTGGAACATTCCGGATTACGGAAGCGCGGACGCCGTCTATCTCGATATGGTAAGCGACGTTCTGACCCTGGGGAAAACGTCGCGCCTCTACAAACGGCTGGTTTACGACGATCAGATTGCGACAGACGCCGGCGCGTTTGTGAACTTGAACGAAATTGGCGGACAATTTCTTGAGCAGGCGACGGCGCAGCCGGGTCAGGGCCTCGCCCAAGTGGAAAAAGCGTTGGATGAGGAGCTGGCGCGGTTTCTAAAAGATGGACCGACCTCCGAAGAGCTCATGCGCGTGAAGGCGCAGCATGAAGCGAGTTTCGTTCGCGGCATCGAACGCATCGGCGGATTCGGAGGAAAATCAGACCGGTTGGCGCAGAGCCAGGTGTTCCAGGGCAGTCCCGATGCATACAAGGTCGCGCTCAAGAGAGTCCAAGATGCCACTGCGGAGGATTTGAAAGCCGTCGCGAACCGCTGGCTTTCGGATGGCGTGTACGTGCTCGAAGTGCGTCCCTTCCCGGATTACAAAGCGGCAGCTACGGGAGCAGATCGCTCCAAAGCTCCCGTAGTCGGCGTGCCGCCAGATTTGAAGCTTCCCAAGTTGCAGCATGCGACACTTTCCAACGGGCTGAAGGTGATTCTCGCCGAGCGCCACGAAGTTCCGCTCGTTAGTTTGTGGCTGAACGTGGATGCGGGCTATGCCGCGGATCAATTTGCTTCGCCCGGAACCGCCAGCATGACCATGGCGCTGCTTACCGGGGGGACCAAGACGCGAACGGCGCTGCAAATCAGCGATGAGCAGGCGCTTCTCGGAGCGCAACTCGCAGCCAGTTCGAATCTAGACGTTTCCATCGTCGAGCTGTCGGCCCTCAAATCGAAGCTCGATCCCTCTCTGGGCCTGTTTGCCGATGTGATTCTAAACCCGGTCTTTCCCGACTCCGATTTCAAGCGACAGCAACAACAGCAGCGCGCCCGGATTCAGCGCGAGAAAAATACACCTATCCAGATGGCGCTGCGGGTCTTCCCCGGCCTGGTCTATGGCCCGGGGCATGCCTACGGTAATCCACTCACGGGTTCCGGAACGACCGAGAGTGTCGAGAAATTGACGCGAGACAGCCTTGTCAAATTCCATGAGACGTGGTTCAAGCCGAACCATGCGACGCTGGTAATCGCCGGGGACACGTCCCTTGCCGAAGTTACCCCGAAGCTCGAAAAATTGTTTGCGAACTGGAAGGCCGGCCAAATTCCAGAGAAGAACATCAAGAATGTACAGCTTCCGGAAAAGTCCGTCGTATACCTCATCGACAAACCAGGCGCTTTACAGTCGATCATTTTCGCTGGAAACATCGCACCACCGCGGGCCAATCCAAAGGAAATTGCGATTGAAGCCGCAAACGACGAGCTTGGCGGAATGTTCGGCTCAAGACTGAACATGAACCTGCGCGAAGAGAAGCACTGGTCCTACGGCGCGACGAGCATTCTCTGGGCTGCCCGCGGCCAGCGGCCGTTCCTCGCCGTGGCGCCAGTGCAAACCGACAAGACGAAAGAGTCGCTTGAGGAAATGAACAAGGAATTTCGCGGAATTCTGGGCGATCATCCAGTCACAGCGGATGAGCTCGCCAGAGTTCAAGCCAACGAGACCCTTAGCCTTCCCGGCTCCTTTGAAACGCTGGATGCTCTTGGCCAATCGATGATCGATATCGTCCGGTTCGGCTTACCGGAAGACTATTACGAAACTTATGCGGGTAAGGTGAGAGCTCTAAAAACGAGCGACGTCGAAGATGGCGCAAAAGCCATCGTCCATCCGGATCATTTGATTTGGGTCGTCGTTGGCGACCGCGCCAAAATCGAAGCCGGGATCAAAGAGTTGGGGCTCGGAGAAATTCGGCTCCTCGACGCCGACGGAAAGCCGATCTAGAAGTTTCAAGCAAGGGACGGGCAGCAAAAATGGCCCTCCATTTCAGTGGCTCAACTTCGGCAGCCGCTCGCTTAATTAATCTTGCAGAATTGGGCGGGGCTCGGCAACGTCCGCATAGAGCCGCTCGATGACGTCTTGAAACTGCTGCTCGACGACACGACGCTTGAGCTTCAGGGTGAAGGTGAGGCTTCCGTTGTGAAAGGTGAAGTCCTCCGGCAAAAGCGCAAACCGCTTGATGGATTCATACTGAGCGAGATTTGCCGTCAAGCGCTTCACTTCGCCTTCGATGAGCGAACGCACCCAGGGATGCGCTGCCATTTGCTCGTTCGAAGCAAACTTGATTCCTTGCTCCGCGGCCTTCGTCGCAACCGTCGCCGCGTTCGGCACGATGAGTGCCACAATAAATTTTCTCTTGTCGCCCACTACCATGGCGTTCAGGATGAATGGACTGGTTTTCAACGCATTCTCGATGGGTTGTGGCGCGACGAATTTCCCCGCCGCGGTCTTGATGAGGTCCTTTTTCCTGTCGGTAATGAATAGATAGTTGTCTTTGTCGAGATAGCCGATATCCCCCGTACTGAACCATCCCTCGGGGGTAAGCACTTCGCGTGTAGCCTCCGGGCTTTTATAGTAGCCCTGCATGACGCAAGGACCCTTAGCGAGAATTTCGCCGTCTTCCGCGATGCGAAGCTCGACATTGGGAATCGGCTTGCCGGAGCTGCCCATCCGGTTGTCTGGATAGTTGGAGGTCAATACCGGAGAGGTTTCCGTCAAGCCATAGCCCTGGTAAATCGGAACACCCACAGCCCAGAAGAACTCCGCAAACTCCGTCGCAAGGGGTGCACCACCGGAAAAAACGAGGCGCAGCTTTCCGCCCGTTCCCGTTCTAATCTTCGAATAAACCAGCTTGTCGGCAAGCCACCATTCCAGTTTTACTTCCAAGCCGGCGCTTTTTTCCCCAGAACGCCACATTGCCGAGCGGCTCGCGACTTCCATCGCCCAATCGAAAATCCTCCGTTGAAGCCCAGTTCGCTTGCTTCCCTGCTCCACGACGCGCGCATAAATTTTTTCGAAGACGCGCGGCACCGCGCCAAGCAGCGTGGGGTGGATCTCGAGGAGCGCCTGCGCGACCTGCTCGACCACCTCGACGTATGCGATCGTTACGCCGTGGAAAAGATGAACATAATCCAGAGTGCGTCCGTAAACGTGCGCCAGCGGAAGGAAGGAAATGGCAACATCATTCTTCGATTGGAATTTTACGTTTGCGCAAGAGTCCGTGACGTTTGAACAAAAATTCGTGTGCGTCAGCATGACGCCCTTGGGCTCGCCCGTCGTGCCGGAAGTGTAGATGATGGAGGCCAGCTGGCCAGGTAGGACTTGCGAGGCGCGCATTCGGTATGCGGCGATATCGGCGCCGCCAGCATTGGCAATCAATGTTTCGTATTGGAGAGAATCCGCGGGCAGGTCCGCGCCGCAATCGGCGAGGACAACTTGCTCCAACTCAGGGAGCTGCGCGCGAAGCTCCTGCAGCTTCCGCATTTGCGCGGGGCCGGCAGCAAACACGATTTTGGCTCCGCAATGTTTCACAATGTAAATGATGCGTTCCGGCGATTCGTTAAAATAGATGGGAACGGTAACGCCGCCCGCGCCCGTGATGGCAAAATCGGCCGTGTGCCACTCCGGACGGTTGGCTGCAAAAAGTCCGACGCGATCCCCCGGCTTCACGCCCAGCTCGACAAATGCGGAGGAAAGTCCCGCAATACGCCGCAACATCTCCTCGGAGGAGATCTCTTTCCAGCCATCGGCAGCGCGGAGCAGTTGCGCGCGGGCGTTCGACTGTGAGTCAACAGCGTTGAGCAATCGCGAAGGAAGCGTGCCGTAGTTCATCGGATTCCTTGACTCTACCCTAGGCCATTTCGACGCGCAATCCAACTCCAGTACTGTGCCCGCCGTTGTGGTACACAAGGCAGCCCTGCGTTAAGATGAATTGCGGAGTCCATTCATGAGTGTGACGCTTCCACGAACAGTAGCCGAAAGCACATTGTCCAAAGGCCCTTTTCGGGCGGCGCACGGAACCCAGCTGTCCTGCAAAGGGTGGCAACAGGAAGCGGCTCTGCGCATGCTGATGAACAACCTCGACCCGGAAGTTGCCGAGAAGCCGGAAGATTTGGTGGTCTATGGCGGAACGGGAAAAGCCGCGCGCAACTGGGAATGCTTTCACGCGATCGTCCGGTCGCTGAAGGCGCTCGAATCGGATGAGACTCTCCTGGTGCAATCGGGCAAGCCGGTCGCGGTTTTCCGCACCCATGAATATTCACCGCGCGTTCTTCTTTGCAATTCCAACTTGACGGGCCACTGGAACAATTGGGAAAGATTCCACGAACTCGACCGCGCAGGTCTGATGATGTACGGCCAGATGACCGCGGGCAGTTGGATTTACATCGGAACGCAGGGAATTTTACAGGGCACCTACGAAACGTTTGCCGCAGCGGCCCGAAAACATTTTGGCGGCGATCTGGCCGGCAAGCTGGTCGTGACCGGCGGGATGGGCGGCATGGGCGGCGCGCAACCGCTTGCCGCAACTATGAATGGCGCGGCGTTCCTGGGGATTGACGTCGATCCCGAGCGCATCAAGCGGCGCGTCAAGGGCGGCTATTGCGACGTGATGGTCACGAGCCTCGACGAGGCGCTGCGCATCCTGAAAAACGCTGTCCGTAAGCGCGAAGCCACATCCGTGGGCTTAGTGGGCAACTGTGCCGACCTGATTCCGGAACTTGCGAAGCGTGGCGTTGTGCCTGATCTCTTGACAGACCAGACCAGCGCGCACGATCCCATCGGCGGCTATGTACCTAACGGCATGTCTCTCGAAGCTGCGCTGGAACTGCGCAAAAAAGATCCGCAAGGGTACCGCAAGCGCGCGCTTGCCGCGATTGCACAGCACGTCCAAGGCATGCTCGATTTGCAGAAGCTGGGCGCGGTGACCTTCGATTACGGCAACAATATTCGGACGTTCGCCTACGAGTACGGCGTTAAGAACGCGTACGATTTTCCGGGGTTTGTCCCGGCTTATATCCGGCCTCTGTTTTGCGAAGGCAAAGGCCCGTTCCGCTGGGCCGCGCTTTCCGGCGAAGCGTCTGACATCGCGCGAACGGACCAGCTAGTTCTCGAAATGTTTCCCCACGACGAACATCTCATGCGCTGGATTAAGCTTGCCCAGAAACGTGTAAAGTTTCAGGGGCTGCCCTCGCGGATTTGCTGGCTCGGTTACGGCGAGCGCGACAAATTCGGCCTGGCGCTGAATGATCTCGTCGCCCGCGGCGAACTGAAAGCGCCGGTGGTGATGGGGCGTGATCACCTCGATTGCGGCTCGGTCTCCTCGCCCTATCGCGAAACCGAATCCATGCTCGACGGCTCTGACGCCGTTGCCGATTGGCCTCTGCTCAACGCGCTCGTGAATACCGCAAGCGGCGCTTCGTGGGTTTCCATCCACAATGGTGGCGGCGTGGGCATCGGCTATTCGCAGCACGCCGGCCAAGTCACTGTCGCTGACGGCACCAAGGAAATGGCCGCGCGCATCGAACGCGTGCTGACAAATGATCCAGGAATGGGCGTCGTGCGCCACGCGGATGCCGGGTACCCTGAAGCGATTGCATTCGCCAAAAAGGCCGGCGTGAAAATCCCCATGTTGTAGGAAGTATCTCCTCCGCCGCGCCGCGCATCGTAGTTAGCTAGAGAAGCCCAGCCAGGAGGAAACCATGTACGTCATTTTAGGTGCCACAGGAAACACGGGGAGCATAGCCACGGAAACTCTACTGGCGAATAAACAACCGGTACGTGCCGTGGGGCGCAGCAAGGAGCATCTCGCACGATTCACTGCTCGCGGTGCGGAGACATTTGTGGCGGACGTCACAGATGCTGCCGCACTGACCAAAGCTTTCAAAGGAGCGCAGGCGGTGTATGCTCTGATACCGTCGAGTATGACCAACCCCGACTTCCGCGCCTATCAAGATCAGGTCACAAACTCGATCGCGAAAGCTTTGGATGCTGCAAAAGTCACTCACGTGGTGACCCTGAGCAGCATTGGCGCGGACAAACCGGATAAAACCGGCCCGGTTGTCGGCCTTCACTTCATGGAAAACAGATTTGCTCAAATTCCTAAATTAAATGCTCTTCACTTGCGCGCAGGGTATTTCATGGAAAACACGCTACCCCAAGCCGGCATTATCAAGAAGGCAGGAAAGATGGCTGGGCCCGTCCGCTCTGATTTGCCAATTGCCGTGATTGCGACTCACGATATCGGTGTCGCGGCTGCCGAAGCGCTGCTCAAACTCGATTTCACGGGCCAGCAGACGCGCGAACTGCACGGCCAGAGAGACCTCACCTATTTGGAGATGGCCAAAATCGTCGGAGCGGCCATTGGAAAAGCCGACCTCTCGTACATTCAGTTGCCCTCTGATCAGGTGATTCAGGCGATGACCGAAATGGGCATGTCCAACAATCTCGCCACTCTGCTTTGCGAAATGACCGAAGCCATGAATAACAGCTACATGCGCGCGCTCGAACCCCGTTCGCCAAAAAACACGACGCAGACTTCCTACGAGGACTTTGTGCAAAAGGTGTTTGTTCCAACCTACAAAGGACAAGCTGCGAAAGCCTGAGGCGTCGGAACAGACGTTCTCGGCTTACTGGAATTCGGAATTTGGCTCACACCGAACGCTGAGAGTCGCTCGGTGGAGGGGACGTTTGTTCCTGCCCGCGCTGTGCACGATCCTCCTGTATCCGGCATAATACCCGGGCCTTGTCTAATCCCCTGCTCATTACGGGCGCATCGCAACTCTTGACGCTGCGCGGCCGCGGTCCGCGGCGCGGCTCCGCGCTCGCGAATCTTGGCATCATCAAGGATGGCGCGCTGTTGGTGCGCGACGGCAAGATTGCGGCGGTAGGCACGCGCGCGAAAATGGAAGCGCTCCCGGAAGCCTCCGTTGCTGAGCAACTTGACTTGGGCGGCCGCGTCGTACTGCCTGGATTTGTAGATTCGCACACTCATCTAATCCACGCCGCCAGCCGCGCCGAAGAATACGAGCTGAAAATCGCTGGCGCAAGCTATGAAGAGATTGCCCGTAAAGGCGGAGGCATCCTCAACTCCGTGAAGAAATTGCGGGCGGCGACATCGGAAGCCCTGAAACAGCGCGCACGCCGCGCGCTCTCGCAATTTGCCGCTAACGGCACCACAACGATCGAAGCAAAGAGCGGCTACGGCCTCGACGCGGCGAGTGAACTGAAGATTCTTCGCCTGCACAAAGAACTTGCCGCAGAACAGCCCCTGGACCTCGTCTCGACCTTCCTCGGCGCCCATATCGTCCCCGCCGAGTATCGCGGAACGCCCGCCGGAGTAAAAGGGTACATCGCGCTGCTCACCGAGACACTCATTCCTGAGATCGCGAAGGAAAAGCTCGCCGAATTCTGCGACGTCTTCTGCGATCGCGGGGCGTTCACTCGCGAGCAAGCCAAGCTAATCCTGGAAGCGGGCATTCGGCACGGGTTGACGCCAAGAGTGCATGCAGAACAGCTTTCGCGCACGGGCGCCGCGCAACTGGCGGTAAAACTTGGCGCGGCCAGTTGCGATCATCTCGAGCAAATCAACTCAAGCGACATCGCAGCGCTCGCAAAGTCGCGCACCGTAGCGACGCTTCTTCCTGGCTGCGATTTTCACTTGGGCCTGAATCACTACGCGCCTGCGCGCAAGTTAATCGATGCCGGCGCCATCGTTGCCCTGGCCACGGACTACAATCCCGGCACCAGCCCAACGATGAGCATGCCCATGATTTTATCGCTGGCTTGTACGCAACTCCGGATGACGCCCGCTGAAGCCATCGCCGCCGCAACCATCAATGCGGCGTACTCGCTCCGCCGAGACAATCACACCGGTTCGCTCGGGGTTGGCAAATTCGCGGACCTCGCCGTCTTCGAGGTGGCCGACTACCGCGAAATTCCTTATTATTTTGGAGTGAACACCTGCTGGATGAGCATCAAGCTGGGTGCCGTAGTCCATGCCGCCAACAAAACCACACTCTGATCCGCGGAAGAAGCCGGTCAAAAAGATAAGAATCCTGCAGCTCGGAGGAAGGCAGCAGAAGTCTTTGGTCTCGGAGCATTTTTATCTTTTCCTCGGAATTCTGTTCGCTGTTTCAACTTTTTTCCTCAGGGCTTTCGGCCTCCGCCTTGACGAATCGGCAATTGTGGGGCTCTGGATTGTAGCTATCGTATTTTCCGTTCGGCAAGTGAGGCGTTTCATGAAAGGTGATGCGGCGCCCAAGAAGGAAGAAAAAAAGGACGCCATGGCCCAGCCGGTGAAACCGTACACTCCCCCAGCTTTACCACGGGTAAGCAAGGATTTTTCTCCGATGCCACCAGCGGGCGACAAGAGATATCCCCCGCCGAGTCCCTTTATTAAGCCGCCAAAATAATCCGAGCAGTGCCTCTGTCTCTGCGGGCAGCACCTTTCGCGGCGCCAGTGGCCTGGAAGGCCCAAAATCTCCTATGATGGTCTGGTGAGACGTGAGGGACACGTTTGCGATGAAACGACTGATTGAATGCGTGCCGAATTTTTCCGAGGGACGGGATCCCGCGAAGGTCGACGCCATTGCGTCCGCAATGAGCAGTGTTTCCGGGGTTTATGTCCTCGATCGTGCAATGGACGCCGATCATAATCGCTCTGTCATCACTCTTGCTGGCGAGCCCGATGCCGTTGCGGAAGCAGCCTTGCGCGGCGTCGGCAAAGCGATGGAGCTCATCGATCTCACAAAACACACGGGCGCACACCCGCGCGTCGGCGCGACCGACGTGGTTCCGTTTATTCCTATCGAAGGCGTCACCATCGAGGATTGCGTCGCGCTCGCACGCCGCATCGGCCATGAAATTTGGGCGCGCTATAGAATTCCCGTGTTTTTCTACGAGGCGGCCGCGGCGCGGCCCGACCGCGTCAACCTCGAAAATGTTCGCCGCGGCCAGTTTGAAGGCTTGCGCGAAGAGATGAAGCGCAATCACGACCGCCAGCCGGATGTCGGTGAGCCCAAGCTACACCCGACGGCCGGTGTGACAGTGGTGGGCGCGCGCAAATTTTTGATCGCCTATAACGTAAATCTCAACACTTCGGACGTCGGCATCGCCAACAAGATTGCCAAAGCTATTCGCTTCTCTTCCGGCGGACTCCGCTACGTTAAATCCATGGGAGTGGAGCTGAAAGCCCGCAACCTGGCGCAGGTCTCCATCAACCTAACCGATTTTGAGCAGACTCCCATGCACCGTGTCTACGAAATGGTCAAGCGCGAGGCGGCACGCTACGGCGTCATGCCTGTCGGCAGCGAAATCGTCGGCCTGATTCCCAAGAAAGCGATCGAAATGGCTGCGGATTTTTTCCTGCAGTTGGAAAACTTCTCTCCCGAACAAGTGTTTGAAAACAAGCTAGCCGCCGCCCTTACCAGAGCGCCGCTCGACCCGGGCAAGGGCAAGCTCGCCAATTTGGCGCGCCCGTTTCTCGAAGCCGTGGCGGCTCCGACCGCGACCCCGGGAGGTGGCAGTGTTTCCGCATTGGCTGGCGCATTAGCGGCCTCGCTTGGCCAAATGGTTGCCGGACTCTCTCGCAAAAAGAAATCTCAGGCAGCGCATGTCGACTTGCTTTCTGCGGGACTGGAAGATTTGCGCCGCGCCGCTGAGGAGCTTACGGAAGCCATCGACCGCGACGCTGCTTCGTACGACGCCGTGATGGCCGCTTTCAAACTGCCGCACAGCAACAAGGAGGAGACACAACGCCGGGATGCAGCCGTCCAAGCTGCTACAAAAGGAGCTTCAGAAGTCCCCCTGCAGGTCGCAGAGCGGTCAGTTGCTCTTTTCGAACGTCTGGGACAACTGGACGCTATCGCCGTCGCATCCATGAGGTCAGACTTAGAGGTCGCACGCTGGATGGCCGCGGCAGGAGCGCGCGGGGCTTTGGCCAATGTCGAGGTCAACCTCGATGGCATTACTGACAGCGCCTACGTGGCAAGGACGCGCGCAAAAATCAAATCCGTTCGAGAGCGATTGGTCAACGCGCCCCGCTCCACGACCGCTTAGAATTAATTTTCCACCGGCCCTCAGAAGGAGTTTCTCATGAAACTGACCACGAATTTAGACGCGGCGCCGCTCGGGTCCGCAATTCGCAGACTCGTGGCAATTGGCCTTGTGCTCGCGTCGGCGTTATCCCTGCCGAAGCCCGCGCAGGCCGGCACCCTGAGCTCGGATGTCATCGGAATGTTCCCCAAGGACGTCGGCGAGTTTGGTTATGCCGACCTGAAGAAAGCTCGCACTCTAAAATGGTTTCCGCAGCTTCAACAGCAGGTGCTTCCAGAGCGTTTTCGTCAGTTCGAAAAATTTCTGGCGTCCACCGGCAATGATCCTAATAGCCAGGTCGATGAGATCGCCTGGGCTCTGGCACCCGAGGGGATGACAGCGAAAGCCGAAGGCACCGGATCGAGCGCGGTTCCTACCGGCGAACAGATGGTGGGCATCGCCATTGGCAACTTTAACCAGGACTCGACCGCCGCTTACTTCAAGAAACAAAAGCTTCCCACCTCAACTTTCCACGGCTATACGCTTTATGCTTTTGGAACGGGAACCGGTGCAACGGACCTCTTTTTCGTTTTCATCGATGCCAGCACCGCCGCGTATGGCCACAAAAGCATCCTCGAAAAAATGATCTCCGTGCGTTTCGGTGACGAGGACGGCTTGCTGCGTAACGACAAGTTCTTCTCCCTGATCAATGAAGCCAACTCTGGCAGCTCAGTATGGCTGGTGACTAATCCCGCCTACACTCGCCTGGCCATCCAGCAACTTGCTCCGGAAGTCCAGCAGTTCCCCGAAGCCGCCAAGCTTGTGGCCCGCATGCAGAACAGCATCATCAATATCGACGCGGGCAGCAGCCTGGACGCAAAAGTCCAGGCAATCTGCGGCTCAACCGAGGATGCCAACACCCTTGGCCAACTGCTTCAGGCCGGCTTCCTCTACAAGCGCTACCAAGCACAGAAAGACAATCCCGATCTTGCTGAGTTGCTCGATCAGGTCCGCATCACGCCGGGAGGCGACCGCGTAACTCTGCGTATGTCCCTCAGCGATGATCAGATGACTTCGCTGATTAAGCGCAATACGTTTGCTTTCAAGCTGTAGGCTGGCCGCACCCTTCCTCATAATAAATGAGAAGAGCCGGGCACGATATCGTGCCCGGCTCTTTTGTTTTTCTGGCAGCGTCAGGCGATGTGCGGCGGGTCCCCAAAATATTTCGTCAAACGCGTAATCGCCACTCCGTCGTGCGCCTGGTATTGCACGCGGTCAACCCCGTCCAATCCGCCTGCTGTTCCAAGCTCGCCCGCAAAGCCCGCGATCCGGTCCAGCCCCATCGCCGGGGCTTCTTTGCCTTCGTGAGCCAAAGCAATCTCGATACGGTCCGGATAGCGCTCAATCGTCACTGTCAGATACGCGTGTTGCGCCGTCAAATTTTCAAAGGCTTCTTCACATGCTACGACTACGGCTTTATACAATTTAACAGCGGCATCGCTCGCCAGACCTCCCACCTCCGCTAAATATCGAGCAGCCCCTCCCGCGGCGTGCGCCAGTCGCAAGTCCGCGTCGATTTGCAGCTGAATCGGGCGGGATTCAGCGTTCACTGTGATTGCTCGCGAGCGACATGTCGCAAGCTTCCCGGCAGTCCGGGCAATAGTACAGTCCATCTGCGCAGAGCTTCACGTTCAATTGCCCCTTGCAAATCGTGCAGTACTTTTCACAGTTGCACTGGCCTTCCGGCTTGTCGCACTGAACGCAAACAACAGGACCTTGCATGGCAGCCTCCAAAGAAAACTGTACCTGACGCAGGCGGAGGCCAGCAAGCTGGACGTTTGGGTCATGCCGCGCTTCTCCTATTACTTTGCCCGTCTTGGCTTTGTGCCGCCTTGCACCGCCTCGCAGTTGCTTTCCGCGCTCGCCGCGCCCTTCTTTGACGCTGTTCAAAGCGCGTGTTAATATCAATTTCTTCCTGAGCACACGGAATGGAATCCGTCACGACTCCTCCCATCGCCGAACTTCGCAAGACGCCGCTCAACGCGATGCATCGCCGTTTGGGCGCAAAAATGGTCAATTTCGGCGGTTGGGATATGCCCGTGGAATACCCCGCGAGCGGCGGCCTGGTTGCTGAACATAAAGCGGTACGCTCCTCCGTCGGACTGTTCGATGTCAGCCATATGGGCGACATCCGGGCTCATACCGGGCACACACCGGGTAGCGCTCTTGCCGCCGTGCAGCACCTCAGCATGAACGATGCTTCCAAGCTAGCCATCGGTCAGGCGCATTATTCCGCGATGCTTTATCCGGAAGGCACGTTTGTCGATGACGTGATTGTCCATCGGCTAGGCGATGACGATTTTTTGCTGGTAATCAACGCGGGCACGCGCGAGAAAGACGTCAGCTGGGTTCGCGAAAACACGAAAGCGTTCGAGTGCGCGGTCGAAGACCTCAGCGACGCGTACACCCAGCTCGCGATACAAGGCCCTCGCGCGCAAGAGTTGTTGCAAAAACTAACCGACGCCAATCTCGCCGTCATTAAGAACTATTGGTTCACCCACGGTACAGTCTGTGGCTTGAAGAACATTCTGATTGCTCGCACAGGGTATACCGGCGAAGACGGCTTTGAGATTTATGTGCCCTCCGATGTCGCGACAAGTGAGATGGTCTGGACCAAGGTGATCGAGGCTGGACGCGAGTTTGGCATCATTCCCTGCGGTCTCGGCGCGCGCAACACCTTGCGTCTCGAAGCAAAGATGGCGCTCTACGGCCACGAAATCAGCGACAAAATCAATGTCTGGGAAGCTGGCCTCGATCGCTACTGCAAAATGGGAAAAAGTGATTTCATCGGCCGCGCCGCTCTGGAACGCGCGAAAGCGGCAGGTCTCACCCGGGCGCTTGTGGGGCTCGAGATGGTCGACCGCGGCATCGCGCGTGACGAATATTGCTGCTGCAACGAGACCGGCGATGTGATCGGCGTAATTACCAGTGGTTCGCCGTCTCCAACACTTTCCAAGAACATTGCGCTCGCTTATGTCCCGCCCGCGATGACAGCTCTTGGCACACCAATTTACGTCCAGATTCGCGCGCAAAAGTGCAAGGCCCAGGTGGTCGCAACTCCGTTCTACAAGCGACCAAAGAAAACTGCCGCCCCGCAAGCCGCGGCGAAGTTCTGACACAAGTAGGATCTTGGCGGCCCCGGCCTAACAGGGGCGGCGAGGAGTGGTCAAATGGCGTATCCGGCGAATTATCGCTACACCAAAGAACATGAATGGGTTGACGTCAAGGGCGATGTAGCCGCGATCGGAATCACCGATTACGCGCAGCACGAGCTTGGTGACGTCGTCTTTGTCGAGCTACCGAAAGTCGGCGCGAAAATAGAAGCCGGCAAAACCTTTGGCACCGTCGAATCGGTGAAAGCTGTTAGCGATATTTACGCTCCCGCCTCGGGCGAAGTCGTCGAAGCCAACGGCGATCTGCAAAACACTCCCGAGAAAATCAATTCCGATCCGCACGGCGCGGGCTGGCTGATTAAAATTCGTCTGGCGAATCCAGCGGAGATCAAGGCCCTTATGGACGTCGCGGCCTACGAGGCTTACATCGTTTCGCAAAGCAAGGAAGCCTCCGCCTGATGCGCTATCTTCCGAAGAGTCCCGCCGAGCGGCAAGACATGCTCGCTGCCATCGGCGCGAAGTCCATCGACGAATTATTCTCGAGCATCCCCGAGCGCTTCCGTCTTCGCGAAGCTCTGCATCTGCCGGGGCCGCTCTCTGAAATTGAAGTCATCGATTTTTTCAAGGCGCGTGCAGCGGAAAATTCCGGCGGCTACACGAGCTTTCTCGGCGCGGGCGTTTACAATCACCATCGTTCCGTCGTCACCGACGCCATCATCCAGCGCGGCGAATTTCTCACATCCTACACTCCCTATCAGGCGGAAATCGCGCAGGGCACGCTGCAAGCCATCTTCGAGTTTCAAACTCTGATGTGTCAGCTCACCGGCCAGGAAGTCGCCAATGCTTCCATGTACGACGGTTCCACCGCCACGACCGAAGCCGTCCTGATGGCCGAGCGTCTCACCGGCCGCCGCCGAATTCTTGTCGCCCGCTCCTTGCACCCGGAATACCGCGACGTCCTTAAGACTTATGCCAAGAATTCCGGCCTGCTAGTGGAAGAGATCGGCTATGGTCCCGCCGGCACGCTCGATCAGAAAGCATTGCAGGCCGCCCTCAAGGACGACGTCGCAGCGGTTGTCGTGCAATCCCCGAATTTTTTCGGCGTAATCGAGTCGCTTACCCCTCTCGCCGACGCCGCGCACTCTTCCGGCGCACTACTTGTCACCGCCATCACGGAAGGTGTTTCGCTCGGCCTGGTTCGCCCGCCGGCCGAATCCGATATCGTGGCCATGGAAGCCCAAAGCTTCGGCCTTGCACCGAGCTACGGCGGACCCCTCGCCGGCGTTATTGCATCGCGCGATAAGTTCGTCCGGCAGATGCCTGGCCGTCTGACTGGTCAAACCACTGACTCGGAAGGCCGCCGCGGGTTTGTCTTGACGCTCGCCACCCGCGAGCAACACATACGCCGCGAGAAAGCCACCTCCAACATTTGCACCAATCAAGCTCTTTGCGCGCTGGCCGCCACCGTGCACCTCACGCTCCTCGGTAAGGAAGGCCTCCGTGAGATGGCTCACCAAAATCTCTCTAAAGCGCAATTCGCCCTCGGCGAGCTTGAAAAAGTTCCAGGAGTCCGCCGCGCGTTCGATGCCCCGTTCTTCAACGAATTTACACTCCAGCTTCCGCGTTCCGTCAAGCTCGTAAACGCCTATCTTCTACGCGAGAAAATCATCGGCCCGTTCGTCCTGGGCACCGCATATCCTGAACTAACAAAACACGCGCTAGTCTGCGTCACGGAAACAACGCCTCGCGCCGAGATCGAACGCTTTGCCGCCGCATTGCGCAAAGCCCTGGAGCAACCCGTCTAAGGAGATTCCGCAGGGGCGCGATACATCGTGCCCCTCTTCGCAAAGTAAAGACATGACCGACAAAATCAAGAAAGCCACTCACCATCCGAACCAGAACGAAGGCCTGATCTTCGAAAAATCCTCGCCCGGCAAGCGAGCCTTCGAACTCCCTCCACTCGACGTCCCGCCCGCCGATCCCTCCAAAGCTTTAGGCGCCGCTCACCGCCATGAAGGTATCGAAGGCTTCCCAGAAGTCAGCGAAATCGAAGTCATCCGTCACTTCACGCGCCTCTCCACCTGGAACTACGCCATCGATCTCGGCATGTATCCGCTCGGCTCCTGCACCATGAAATACAATCCGCGCGTCAACGAATTTGTCGCCCGCCTCGACGGCATAGCCACAGAGCACCCTTACCAGCCGCAGGAGCTTTCGCAAGGCTGCTTCAAAATTCTGCGCCTCCTCGAACAGTGTCTCCTCGAAATCACCGGCATGGACTCCGTCACTTTGCAGCCCGCCGCCGGCGCTCAGGGTGAATTGACGGGGCTCCTCCTCATCCGCGCCTATCACGAGAAAAACGGCAACCCGCGTAAAAAAGTTCTAATTCCAGACTCAGCACACGGCACCAATCCCGCCACCGCCGTTATCGCCGGTTACGAAGTCGAAAACATTAAGTCCGAATCGCACGGACAGATCAACGTCGTTAAGCTGCGCGACCTCGTCACCCCCGACGTCGCCGCGCTGATGATCACCAACCCCTCCACCCTCGGCATTTTTGAACAGCGCATTCCGGAAATCGCCGAGATCCTGCATGCCGATGGCGCTCTTCTCTACATGGACGGCGCCAACATGAACGCCCTGACCGGCATCACCCGCCCCGGCGATCTCGGCGTTGACGTCATGCACCTCAATCTTCATAAGACCTTTTCGACACCGCACGGCGGCGGCGGTCCCGGGGCTGGCCCTGTTGCGATGAAGAAAATCCTTGAGCCTTTCCGCCCCGTCCCGATTCTCGTCGAAAAAGAAAATGGCCGCCTCGCCCTCGAACAGGTCCGACCAGACTCCATCGGCAGAGTAAAGGCTTTCAATGGAAATTTCGGGGTCCTGGTTCGCGCCCTTGCGTACATCCTTGCGTACGGCCCCGGTGTGCGCGAAGCCACCGAAGACGCCGTGCTTAACGCCAATTACATTCGCAAGCACCTTGAAGGCGCGTTCGATCTTCCGTACTCCCTGCCCTCCATGCACGAAGTTGTTTTCAGCGACGCGCTTCAAAAGAAAAATGGCGTCAATACCATGGACATTGCCAAGCGCCTCATCGACTATGGATTCCACCCGTACACCACTGCGTTTCCGCTAATCGTTCCCGGAGCGCTCATGATCGAGCCAACAGAGTCGGAATCCCGCGAAGAGTGCGACCTTTTCATCGATGCCATGCGTTCGATCGCTAACGAGGCCGCAACAACTCCCGAGCTTGTCAAGACCGCCCCTCACACCACGCGAGTCCGTCGCCTCGATGAAGTCGGCGCCGCCCGCAAACCAATCCTGCGTTGGAAGCCGCAAGGTTCCCGCACCCGAGCCGTGGATTAGAACGAACGCCTCTCGCCTTGCTCGCCCCTCGTTGCCATTCTATTTTTGTTTCGAGCACATCCAATTTCTGCGCGCCACGCCAATCCCTCCTGCCCTGCTAAAATTATTTGACCGTACTTGTTCCATTAACCCGTGCTCGAATGACATCCGCCCTGAATCAGTGGCTGCCAAAATCGATTCTTCTCTTGCGCGATTACGATCGGCATAAATTCCTGTCGGATTTGATCGCCGGCATCACCGTAGGCCTTGTTGCTCTGCCGCTGGCGATGGCCTTCGCCATCGCCTCCGGTGTATCTCCACAAGCCGGAATCTACTGCGCGATCGTCACCGGCTTCCTCATCTCCGCGCTGGGCGGTTCCAAAACGCAAATTGGTGCCCCACGGGCGCCTTCGTCGTCGTCATCGCCGGAATCATCGCCAAGCACGGCATCGACGGCTTCTTCGAGTGCACCATGATGGCCGGCGTTCTCCTCGTACTTCTCGGTATCACCGGCATGGGCACCGCCGTCAAATACTTTCCCCGTCCTGTAATCATCGGTTTCACCAACGGTATCGCCATTCTCATTGCCAGCACTCAGATCCGCGATTTCTTTGGCCTGCGCATGGACCATGTTCCTGGCGATTTCTTCCATCGCATGCAGGCCTTCGGCGAAGCATGGAACACGATCTCCATGCCTGCAACAGCGCTGGCCATTTTTTCCGTCGCCATAATGATTTTCTGCCTCAAGTTCGCTAAGAAAATTCCTGGAGCCATTATAGTCACCTTCGGAGCAACCATCGCCGTGACGCTCCTGCGCATGCCGATCGAAACGATTGGCACCCGCTTCCACGGCATTCCCAGCGGCCTTCCAACATTCGCTATCCCGCATTTCAGCTATGACACCGCGCGGCAGCTTCTCTCCCCCGCTTTCACTGTCGCCATGCTCGGGGCCATTGAATCTCTGATGTCCGCCGTCGTCTCCGACCGCATGAGCAACGACAAGCACAATCCCAATGTCGAGCTCATGGCTCAAGGCGTCGCCAATATCGTTTCTCCCTTATTTGGCGGACTGCCTGCCACCGGCGCGATTGCCCGCACCGCCACCAATGTGCGCGCCGGCGCGAAAACTCCCGTCGCCGGAATAATCCACTCACTCACCCTGCTCGCCATCGTGCTCTTCGCCGCGCCGCTGGTGAGCAATGTGCCCCTCGCGGCTCTCGCCGCCATTCTGCTTATCGTTGCTTACAACATGGGGGAATGGCAGGAAATCCCGGAGATCTTAAAGCTTTCTGCCGCCGATATCGCGGTATGGCTGATTACGGTAACTCTGACCGTCGTTGCGGATTTGACCTTTGCCGTGGAAGTCGGCATGGTCCTCGCCGCTTTGATGTTCATTCGAAAAGTCTCGCGCACCACCACCGTCGCGCGCGTCACGAAAGACTACGTCGAAGACAGCCGCGTGCACATCCTGCAAGGCAAAGACATCCCGCCCTACGCGACGGTCTATCGCATCCACGGCCCGTTTCTGTTCGGAGCAACCGACAAGTTTGCGGATATTCTCGGCGAACTCGATTCGCTTCCGCCGATCGTCATCTTGCGTCTTCGAAATATGACCGCCATCGACGCCACCGGCCTCGGCGCCATACGCGACTTGGCCGACACGCTGCACGCCTCCGGCCGCTCCCTTTTGCTCTGCGGCGCTCGCGAACAACCCGCCAAACTCATGCACCAAGCCGATTTCGAACGCCACGTCGGTACCGAAAATATTTGCGCCAGCATCGCCGACGCCCTCGAGCGCGCCGCCAGCCTTTATCAGGCCCAGCACGCCGCCGCAGAGAGCTCCCCCGACAAGGTGCCGCCCGCGCTCACACGCTAGTAGTTTGCTTTTTGAAACGCGCAAGGAACAACTGAAGCAAAGATCGTTTTGTCTGACGACTTGTTCTCAGCTATTTCGCAAACCGCACGCTATCTAGAATCGACGCGAAAGTTTTGTCGTACTTTTCATAATCCTTTGTCGGCGCGACGCACACAAAGGACACCAGCCCCTCGCGCCGGATCACCGTGATTAGCCAATCCGTTTCTTCTCCGCCGGCAGGCGATTCATTGCTTAAATACGTCGAAAGACCTCGCTGCCCGTTGAGCCGCATTGGCCCTGCCTGCCGCGCAATCTTCATCTTGGGATTATCCTTTTGCAGCGTCCGGATCAAATCTTGCGTCGCGCGTTCGAGCGCTTTCGCGTCGCCGGCATCTCCTTGCGCCTTTGTTACATCGACGATCACTCCGTACGCCAGCGCCCCTCGTCCGTCGATTCCTTCCATTACGCCACCGTCCGGCGCGAACGAAACGTTCTCTTTCTCGCCGAACTTTTTCCAGTTGTCTGGATACTTCACCGCATACGCGCTCGCCTGATACTCCACAAAACTCGCCGAGGGCGCAGGCGGCGGTCCCATCGGTCTCGGTACATGACCGCCCGCGGTTGCCGCCCCTCGCCTCACCACCGGCAGCGCCATCACTTCTCGCCTTATGGCCTCAAACTCCAGCGAATCTCTCTTCGGGTGAGGTGGAAGCCCGCCCAGCTTGCCGATCTCCTCTTGCACCCGCTCCACGCGATTTTCCGGGTTCGGGTGGTCGGAGAAAAACTCCGGTGGATTCTTCCCTTTGCTTTCCGCTTCAATCTTCTCGAAAAACTGCGCCAGCGCTCTCGGATCGTATCCCGCGTCGTAAAGCACTTGCGTCCCCATCACGTCCGCCTGCGTCTCCGCCGAACGCGAATGCCTCAGCAGCACCCCGCCTACACTGAATCTGCCCAGTTCCGTCAACAGCGCTCCGCCGGCGTTTCCTCCAAAAATAGCTCCCAGGATTCCCACGCCTGCCTGTGCGGCCTGTGCCTTCGTCGCTTCGGTTGTACCGTGGCGTAGCGCCACATGCGAAAGTTCATGCGCCATCACGCCGACAAGCTGCGCCTCATTGTCCGACACCTCGATCGCGCCCCTGTTTACAAAAACGTATCCGCCCGGCAACGCAAACGCGTTGATCTCCTTGTCGTTCACGCAATGAAACTCCCACGGATATTCCACGCCTCCCGTCGGCAGTTTCGCGATCAGCTTTCTGCCAAGTTCTGTCAAGTAAGCATCCACTTTCGGCGCATTGCAGGACGGCAATTGTCTCTCCGCATCCGCGGCTACCCGCTTGCCCAATTGAATGTCGTCCTGCGGTGAATAGAAATTCCACCCTGCCTTGAGTTGTGTCCGTTGCGCCGGCGAGCACGGCGCAAGCAAAAGACACAGCGAAGCCACGAGTGTCACACCCCACGAGCGGAACCAACGCTTGCCCGCTCGCCGCCCGCTACGGCGTTTCTTCGTCTCCTCGCGTAAGAACATGTACGCTTCCCTCTGAGCCCGAACAGCCAAATCCCGTTCTTCCTACTAAATGTACGCCGAGCCGCCGGCAAATGAAAAAGCCCGGGAGGATTTTCCCCCGGGCCAATTCAGCCTCTGAAGATCAAACTACAGGTCCCTTTAACGCGCCATCCGCGGTGCCGGTTCAGGCCCCGTCGCTGTCGAAGGTGCTTCGACGCTCTTTCCGCTACGTGCTTGCGCAGTGCGCGCCGCTACCGCCGGTTCCTGACGGCGTGCTGGCATCGCCAGGTTTTCCCCTTCGCGAATAAAGCTCAATCCTTCACTTTCCTTGTTCCAATCGATGCACACGAGGTCGCCCAAGTGCACCTGCTCCGTAGCCAGAAGATTCGCCAGCGGATACACCACGTGCCGCTCGATCGCCCTCTTCAAGTGCCGCGCTCCGTACCGCTGGTCCGTTCCTTCCTGCAACAAGAACTCTCTCCCGGCCGGCGTAACACGGAATAGAAATTGTCCCTTGGCGGTCTCCAATACCCTTTGCTGCACATGCCCCAGCTCAATCTCCAGCACCTCTTCCAGCTGTTCCCGGCGCAACGGATGAAACACGACCACTTTATCCAGCCGGTTCATGAATTCTGGAGAAAACTTCCTTCGCGCCGCTTCCACCGCCGTCCGCTCCACTTTCTGATCCAATCCACTGGCCGGCATGTCTTTCGGCTGCACGAATCCCATACCGCCCTGCATCAATTCGGTTATCTCTCCTCCGCCCAGGTTCGACGTCAGGAAAATCACCGTCTGCGACAAATCCACCCGGCGGTTGTCCCCCAGCGTTAAAGTCGCCTTATCCAACATCCCCAGCAACAACTGCCACAGCGCATCCGACGCTTTCTCAATCTCATCGAACAGCAAAAAGCTCAGCTTCAGTTTTTCCGTATGGCTGGCCGCCAGCGCTTCCTGCGTAATCAGCGGATGGGTCTCACGGTGGCCCAAATATCCGGGAGGCGAACCAATCAGCTTGGCAATCTCATGCGAATGCTGGAACTCCGCGCAATCCACCTTAATCACCGCCCGGCCATCTCCAAACAGTATCTCCGCAGCCGCTTCCACGATGCGCGTCTTGCCCGAGCCAGTCGGCCCAAGGAACAGCAGGTTCCCCACAGGCCGTCCCGGTGAGTTCAATCCGGCGCAAAACACCTGATACAGGTCCACCAGCGCCTGCACCCCTTCTGCCTGTCCTACGATCTTGGCGCGCAACGCACCTTCGAAATCGCGGGTATCGGTACTTCGGATGGTTGGATCTAGTTGTTGTCGGGCGGCGGCTTTCATGGCCTCGCTCCCTCCGCGCTCAACTCCCAAAACGCTCCATGCGTCTCAGCTATGCGCATCTTCAATTTAGAGCAGGAGAACTGCCATTCCCAGCAGTCCCATCCGCCGGAGCAAACCGGTACAAACTCAATGACATACGCGTGTTGCAACTGTGGAAACTGTCTCATGCCGTGAGACTGAGTTCCATACGGGTTCAAAATGAGAGGATAGAACGGTTTGTGTCAAACTCCGCACGTCAAAAAGGGGCGCCCCCGGACCACGCGCCACTCCGAAATCTGCCGAAACTTTGTATTTTCTATCGTTCTGTCTTTTTTCGTCCTTGCGTAGCCGCAGCCGGCGCCACTCCCGGCTGTGCCGCTCGTAGCTTTCTCTCTCCCGCCACCGCTTCCGCTGGCGGGTCAGCTACTTTTCCATCTTTTGCTTCTGCCGCGGCCGCAAGTTGACCTGTTTCAGGCGTCGTTGGTGTCACCAGCGCGCCCTCTCCTTCTCGCGCGAATGTCAGTTCCTTGTGTTGGCGGTCCCAATCGATGCAAACGAGGTCCCCCAAGTGCACTTGTTCTGTAGCCAGCAGATTCGCAAGCGGATACACCACAAACCGCTCGATGGCTCTCTTCAGGTGCCGCGCTCCATATCGTTGATCAGTTCCTTCTTGCAACAAGAAGTCTCTTCCTGAATTTGTCACGCGGAACAGGAATTGCCCTTTCGCCGTCTCCAGTACACGCTGCTGAACCTGTCCAAGCTCAATCTCAAGTACTTCTTCAAGTTGCTCCCGCTTCAAAGGGTGGAATACAACCACTTTGTCCAGCCGGTTCATGAATTCCGGTGAAAACTTCCTGCGAGCCGCTTCCATCGCTGTCCGCTCCACCTTTTCATCCAGCTCCGGGTCTGGCTCGTCCGTCGGCTGTACGAACCCCATCCCGCCTTGCATAAGTTCCGTAATCTCTCCCCCGCCCAAGTTCGACGTCAGAAAGATCACCGTCTGCGACAAATCCACCCTGCGGTTGTCTCCTAAAGTTAGAGTCGCCTTATCCAGCATCCCCAGCAGAAGTTGCCACAAAGCGTCAGACGCCTTCTCGATCTCGTCAAACAGCAAAAAGCTCAGCTTCAATTTTTCGGTATGGCTCTTCGCCAGTTCCTCTTGCGTGATCAACGGATGTGTTTCCCGGTGGCCCAGATAACCCGGAGGCGAGCCGATCAATTTAGCAATCTCGTGGGAGTGCTGAAACTCTGCGCAATCCACTTTAATCACTGTGCGCGCATCCCCGAACAGAATCTCCGCGGCCGCTTCGACGATTCGTGTCTTACCTGAACCCGTCGGCCCAAGCAGCAGCAGGTTCCCCACCGGCCGCCCTGGAGAGTTCAATCCGGCGCAGAACACCTGATACAAGTCCACGAGTGCCTGCACCCCTTCCGCTTGCCCGACGATCTTCGACCGCAACGCCGTTTGAAACTCAATCGTCGTGTTGCTTCGCAGGTTTGGATCGAGTGGCGATGCTTGGGAGCTCATGGTCTCCTCCTAACGGCCTTGCATCCGCAAGGTCGCATTGCTGAAGCGTCCGCGTTTCCGGTCGAACTGGTTGAGTTTTACCTGAAGCGTGGATTGCAAGAGCCGCAGTTGTACCAGCAACTCTCGCGCCACCGTGGGCGTTTCAGAAATCCGGAGTAGCGGCGGAAACAGGTCCGCCAAATCAAGGTTCAGCGCTCGCAGGTTGGAAACGAGCTTATGGATCGCCGGCGAATGGGCATCGGCCAGATCCAGCTGGTTGTTCATCTGCTCACGCAAGGCCCGCCAGTTCAGCTCTACGAAGGGGTGTTTCTTGGAAACTTCGCGCACCACCTCGTCGGTGATCCGCGCTCGCTCCCCCAGTCGCGCAAGGTGCAGTTGCCGCACTTTTCCGCCCCGGCGCACATTGTGCACCAAATAATACGAATTCCCTTTTCGGCGGACAAAAGCCATGAGTTCACCTCGAGCCACTCACCTTGCCCGTAGTGTACTTCTCTTCCACTACAGCCGTCAATGCACGATGCGCACGAATACAAAAGACTTCGTCCGATCGGTAACTCTTACAACCTAGCGAATTTTGCCCATACTCTCTCATCACTTTATTCGCTCTGTTTCATCGATTCTTCGCATCGTCGGAACTTTCCACTTTCCTATCTATTAGATGCTGGGCGCCGGAATTCGATTTCCCGATTCCTTGCTCGCCAGCTCTCACTCTATAAAACACTGCTGCGCCCGTTTTATCTCTTGTCGCGTTTCGCGTATCCTCCTACGATGTCCCACGCGCCGGCGCGAGGATTTTCACAAGGAGTCGATTCTCCGTGTCTTTCGATCCCGTTTACAAACTCGTGAAACAAATTCCCCGCGGCCGGGTTCTAACGTATGGGGCTCTCGCTCGGGCTGTGCGTCTCCCCGGCGGCGCACGCACCGCTGGCCGCGCCATGGCCGCCACTCCGCGCGGCAAAGGCATCCCTTGGCATCGCGTCCTCGGCGCCGGTGGCAAAATCCTCATTCGCGAACCCTATGCCTCCCTCCAAAAAAGGCTCCTCGAAAGCGAAGGCATTCACGTCATGGAATCCCGCATCAACCTAAAAAAGCATCTCTGGACTCCACCACGAACGAAAGCCTCTGCTGCCAAGAAATCTCGTCGATCGAGTAACGCCCGGAAGTAGTCCTAGCTGGACCGCAAGACGATCCATCCGCCAGCAACTCTGCTCCATTAGTCATTCCTTTCCCGTAACCCTTCAACGCGAAACCTCGTATAGCTAGGTGTAGGCAGAGGTATCCAATTTCGCAGTTGTGGAGGTCTCGATGACGAGCGAACATGCTGAAATTAGTCGAGGTCCGGCTCACCCCGCGCGTTGGCAGGCGACGATTGCCTCCCTAGCCGTGGGCGCCGCCTTCTTTTCGCTGTGGTTCTGGTTGCTGCCGCCTTTGCTGGGCTTCCATGTTGACATTCTCGGTGTCACTCCATGGCGCTGGATTGCCGTTGTTCCGTCCGTGCTCGGTTTCTCCGTCGCGCTTCGTTGCATCTGGGATTTCGGCTGGACAGGGCACGGAACGCCCGCGCCGTTCGCTCCCCCTCAAAAATTAGTCATTGTTGGATTCTATCAATATGTCCGCAACCCAATGTATGTGGGCTTTTTCGCAGGCTGGCTGAGTCTGTGGGTGGTCTTTGGCCGAGCGAACCTCGTGGCTCTCACCGTGGCGTTCCTGGCCGCGGTCAGTGTGGCCCTCTTCGTATCGTTCTATGAAGAGCCAACCCTACGCAAGCTGTTCGGCACGGACTATGAGGAATATTGCAGAAACGTTCCGCGTTGGATCCCGCGAATGCGCGCCTGGAACCACTGAGATTGCCCAGCCCCAGCCGACTTCTCAAAGGTCGGGTTCAGCACAAATATGTACGATGTGTTTTCAATCGAAAGGAAGGCCCAGCGACTTAAAGCTGCACGATAGCTGGCGCGACGTTCTTGTAGCCGTCCGGAGGAACGGACTACTGATGCTCCGTCGTGGAGCGCTCCGGGGCGATTGCCGCAGCCATGCGAAATATGGCAGCAAGCACCTCCAGCACGACGCGGCAGTAGAGAATCCAGAAGCAGTATCCCACCACCGCCGCAAGCAGCGCGAGCAGCCCTTGCACCGGGGCCTGCTGGAACGCCAGTACGACCCACGCGACCGCCGCAACAAGTCCCACGAGCAGATGCAACGCGTATAGGTATTTAAGCATTTTCGGAGTGGCGTAGATGCGAAAAGAAAAATCCATCAAGCCTTCCCACATTCCCTTTGCTTCGGGCATTCGTGCCTCCTTGAGATGAGCAAAAACTCTGGCTGAATTACCAGGAACAAGAAGCGATTTTGCTTTTTCCTGCCAAATGTGGCGCGCTTTTTGGGCGCCACATGCCGCTCCCTCGAAATCATCTACTGGATGTCAATATGGAAAACGGCCTGAACCACATTGGTTCGGCGATTCAGTAAAACGATATGCCCTCCAATCAGCACATTCGCGCAATCTGAAGGCGGTGGAGGTAGCCGCCGGACCAGCTCCTCGGGGCAAGGTTGAATCCGTTTTTGGAGCCCCGGCGGAAGTGTGCCGCGCTGCTCAAGTTGTTTTTCCAACCCTGGAGGCAGGCGGTCCTTCTTGGCAAGCCCAGGCGGGAGATTGCTTTGATGGCCCGCATACCATGTGCGGATTACTTCACGGTCTTGATCCCTGTAATATTGTTCCCCATGGTCGTCCTTCTTTCCGTGTTTTTCGTGACCTTTTCCTTTTCCCTGTCCGTGGCCATGGGCCAGTGCGCTATTCCCGCTGAACACAAAGGCTCCCAGTGCGCACGCGCACATCCACCTAGCTATTTTCATTGTCCCCTCCGGACTGTGGCTGGCATTTTCTAGACTAGCTGGAAATCTCCCGCCTCACAATGCGCGTCGATCACTCTGTCTCCTTCCATTCAATAGGGCTCTTCGCGCTTCCACGCACTTCGCGCTTCCAGGCGTTTCTTAATTGGCCCCGGCGCCTTGCAACCTCATGTCCTGAAATGGACCGGTGCCTGGCATTCCAACACTGCCGGGAAAGTGCGTACTTGCGTTATCCTAGTAGGTCTCTTTGCGTACAATCTTGTAGCGTCAAGGTTCATGGCTAATCCCATTATCCAAGTCGAGAATCTGGTCAAGCGCTACGGCAATGTCGAAGCTGTGCGGGGCGTAAGTTTTTCCGTCGAAGAAGGCGAAGTCTTCGGCCTGCTTGGCCCCAACGGCGCCGGAAAAACTTCCACCGTCGAAATTCTCGAGGGTCTTCGCAATTTGGACAGCGGCCGCGTCTCGGTGTGCGGCCTCGACCCGCAACGGGATTCGCAGGCCTTGAAACACGAAATCGGCGCCGCTCTGCAGTCCACTTCCCTCCCCGATAAACTTCGCGTAATGGAGGCTCTCCGCCTCTTTGCAGGCTTCTACAAAAGGCGCCGCAATCCCGAAGAACTTCTCAAGCGCTTCGGCCTCGAAGAAAAGCGCAACGCCTTCTACAGCCAGCTCTCCGGCGGCCAAAAACAGCGCCTCGCTCTTGCCATGGCCCTCGTCAACGATCCCAAAGTTCTCTTCTTCGATGAGCCCACCGCCGGTCTCGATCCTCAGGTTCGCCGCGAGATTTACGACATCATCGAAGAGCTCAAGCGCGAAAAGAAAACCATCGTCATGACCACCCACTACATCGAAGAAGCCGAGCGCCTCTGCGATCGCGTCGCTATCGTGGACCACGGCAAAGTCGTTGCCCTCGGCACTCCTCGCGAGCTCAAAACCCGCTCTGGCGGTACAACCCGCATCGAAGTTCGCCTCGCAAAACCTGAGGCCGACGGCGCGCTGAAAAAGCTGGAGGGAGTCGCGGATGCACGCGAAGTGGATGGCGCCTATGTTATCCACTCCCATCGCCCCCCGCAAACCATTGTCGCCATCGTTAAACACCTCGAAGCGGAGGGCAACGAGCTCGTCAGCCTCGAAATTGCCTCTCCTTCGCTCGAAGACGTGTTCATCGAAATGACTGGAAGGAGGCTGCGCGATTGAGAAACTTCGCCACGCTTACGCGCATGCGCATTCAGCTCACCCTGCGCAATAAAATGTTTTTGTTTTTTAGCGTGATTATGCCCTTCGGCTTTTTCTTTCTCTATGCCGGCATCTTTGCGAGAGGTCTTCCACGAGGCGTCGCGTTCTTCCTAGGCCCGGTTCTGAGCCTCACTGTGATGGGAAGCTTCTGGGGACTGAGTGCCGCTCTCGTCATGTTTCGAGAGCAGGGTATCTTGCGCCGCTTCCATGTCTCACCAGTTACGGCGAGTGACATGCTGGCCTCCAGCATCGTCGCCAATTTTGTGCTCATGTGGCCACCGGTTCTTATCCAAATCCTGTTCGCGCGTTTTATTTATCATGTGACAGATTTTGGAAATCTCATTTCCGCCTTCGTGTTGATTACTATCGGTATGGTTTCCTTCGCTTCTCTAGGCCTCGTCGTCGCCAGCGTAACCAACACCATGCAAGAGACTCAGGTAATCAATCAACTCCTTTGGCTTCCATTGATTTTTCTCTCCGGTGCTACATTCCCTTTGGCTTTTCTGCCTAAAGTCGTTCAAAAGGTTTCGTTGTTCTTGCCCGCAACTTATCTCGTACAAGGCCTCCGTCGCGCGATTTTTGAATCTGCATCCATCTGGGATCGCAACATTCTTATCTCTTTGGGTTCTCTAGTTTGCTGGACCATTCTTACTTTTTTTCTTTCTGCGCAGTTATTTCGTTGGGAACCCGAGGTTAAAGTTCCGCGCAAGGCAAAGCTCCTCGTCGCTACCTCAGCGATTCCTTTCCTTCTTCTCGGTCTCTGGGAAAATGCGTATGGCAATATCCCGGCCCAAGCTGTGTCGGCGTTCGAATCTTTGGCCGCGCCGGCGAAGTCCCCGCCTCCGCCAGATTCACAGCCCGACTCGCCGAAGTAGTTCGGCGAAGTAGCATGATTCGGCCAAGTGACATGACGCCGCCGTTCCCGTGCAAACCGACAGCGCCAATTTGGTTTTAGCGTTGGCCCCCACAATGCGCACACTTCATTGACGCTCTCGGCTTCGTACCGTATTCTGCACTTTCGGGCAACACCTCGAGTGGCACCACAATTAAGGACACCATCATGCCAATCCAAAAGACGGAAAAAATCTGGCACAACGGAAAATGGATCAACTGGGAGGACGCCACTCTCCACGTTCTTTCTCACGTCGTAAGCTACGGCTCCGCCGTCTTTGAGGGCATCCGCTGCTACGAAACCAAGCAAGGCCCCGCCATTTTCCGCCTCCGCGAGCACATGCAGCGCCTCATTAACTCCGCAAAAATTTATCGCATGGACTTGCCGGTTTCCCTCGACGATTTCTGCAATACCGCGACCGAGTTGGTTCGCCTCAACAAATTGAATTCTTGCTACGTCAAGCCCATCGTCCTACGCGGCTATGGCGAAGTCGGCGTCAATCCGCTCAGCTCTCCGATCGACATTTATATGGCTTGCTGGTCTTGGGGCGCCTACCTCGGCCCGGAAGCGCTTTCCAAAGGTGTGGACGTTGGCGTCAGCTCCTGGACCCGCATCGCGCCAAATACCCTGCCGGCCATGTCCAAAGCCGCTGCGAATTACATGAACTCGCAGCTGATTCGCATGGAAGCCTCTTTCAACGGTTACGCCGAAGGCATCGCACTCGACTCGACTGGCCACGTCAGCGAAGGTTCCGGCATGAACGTCTTCTTGGTTCACGACGGTACGCTGTTCACGCCCCCGCTTGCTACCAGCATTCTTCCCGGCATCACGCGCAACACTGTCCTGACCCTCGCCGAAGATCTGAAGATTCCTGTGAAGGAAAACGTCATCCCCCGCGAAATGCTTTACATCGTCGACGAAGTCTTCTTTTGCGGCACGGCCGTCGAAATCACACCCATCCGCTCGGTCGACAAAATCCAGGTCGGTAAAGGCGTCGCCGGTCCCATCACGCGCAGGCTCCAGGAAGAATTTTTCGCCCTCACCAGCGGCGACAAACCCGATCGCCACAACTGGCTCACCCCTGTTAACGCACCAGTCGCCGCAGTTTCGCGCTAATGCCTTGCGGGACGGACTCGAAACAAGGCCGTGCAGTAACGCTAGCGTATCGCTTTGCGTTCCAGATAGAATCCCTTCCGGTCGCGGCGGGCACGATTCGTGCCCCGGCCGGGAGGCTCCTTGATGTACAACTTTGCGCAGAAGCTCACGGCTGAGTTCATCGGCACGTTTGCTCTGATCTTTTTTGGCGCAGGCTCTGTCTGCGTCGACTGGTATCCCCACGCTTCGAGCGCGCTCGGACTTCTCGGTATTGCTTTGGCTCACGGCCTCGCCATTGCCATCATGGTTTGCGCGCTCGGCCACATCTCCGGCGGACATTTCAACCCCGCGGTCACCATCGGCTTCTGGGTCACCAAGCGGCTGAACACTGTAGACACGATAGCCTACTGGGTCGTCCAACTCGCCGGAGCCTCGGCGGCGGCGTTTCTCCTGAAGGCCGTCGTTCCGGACGACACCTGGCATGCCGTTGCGCTTGGCACTCCTATGATCGCGCACGACTTTACGCGTCTCTCCGCCATGATCCTCGAAGGCGTGACTACTTTTTTCCTCGTGCTGACCGTCTTCGCCACCGCTGTCGATGAACGCTCCTCCTTCCGCCCGGTTGCCGGATTTGCCATCGGCACTAGCATCGTCCTGGGCATCCTGGTGGCCGGTCCCTTCACCGGCGGAGCGCTCAATCCCGCCCGCGCTTTCGGGCCCGCTCTAGCTTCCTCCCACTGGCAGAATCACGGGATCTACTGGGTCGGCCCGCTCGCCGGCGGTTTCCTGGCGGGTTTCCTGTACGACTCACTGTTCCTGAAAAAAGCCTGAGCCCGCGCCTGAGTCTAGGCCCGAGCCCCCGAGCATAAGCGCGCACCGATAAAAGGTCACGGGTCACCAGTAACCAAAAACTGCCCCTTCGTTCAGGTGACTACTGCGCAACCGGACACCGCAGCTTGCTTGCCCGCCTGGATTCCGGGTGCTAACGTCGCAGATTACGGTAGTTTCGCGGAGTGCACACCAACATGTCCATCAGCATTGATGATCTTCTCAGGCGCGCGGTCGAAAACAAGGCATCCGACTTGCATTTGAAAGTCGGCAACCATCCCTATTTGCGCGTCGACGGTGTTCTCAACCCCATCACCGACGTTCCGCGCATTACCCCGGAAGAAATGCTCTCCATGGCGTTCAGCATGATGACCAACCGCCAGAAGCAAAAGTTCAAGGAAACCGCCGAATTGGATATGGCTTATGGCGTCGCCGGCCTCGGGCGCTTCCGCGTCAACGTTTTCCAGCAGCGCGGTAACGTCGGCATGGTCCTCCGCGTCATCCCCACGAAAATCCGCACCATCGAAGAATTGAATCTCCCCGCGGTCATCGGCAAAATCTGCGAAGAGCAGCGCGGACTTGTTCTCGTCACGGGAACCACTGGTTCCGGTAAGTCCACGTCGCTCGCCGCCATGATCGACCGCATCAACGCCAACCGTTCCGACCACCTCATCACCATTGAAGACCCCATCGAGTTCCTGCACCGCGACAAGCGCAGCTTCATCAATCAGCGCGAAGTCGAAGTCGACACCGCAAACTTTTCAACCGCGCTTCGCGCCGCCTTGCGCCAAGACCCTGACGTGATTCTGGTCGGCGAAATGCGCGACCTCGAAACCATTTCCACTGCCCTGCTCGCCGCCGAAACCGGCCACATGGTGTTCTCGACCTTGCACACTCTCGACGCCACTGAAACCATTCAGCGTATTATCGCCGTCTTCCCGCCTCCCGAGCAGAAGCAGATTCGCTTGCAGCTTGCCGCCACGCTCAAAGCCATCGTCTCCCAGCGCCTCGTTCGCCGCGCCGACGACAAAGGCCGCGTCCCCGCCTGCGAAGTCATGATTGCCACCGCGTACATCCGCGATTGCATCATCAACGCCGACAAAACTCGCCTGATTCACGACGCCATCGCCGCAGGCACTAGCCAATACGGCATGCAGACCTTCGACCAGTCCCTCTTCGAGCTCTACACCAAGCAGCTCATTACCCTCGAAGAAGCGCTGCTCCGCTCCACGAATCCCGACGAATTCCAACTCCGCATCCAGGGCATCCGTTCCGCCGCCGATTCCGCCCGCGAGGAAATGGAACGCCAAATGGCCGACTTCGAGCGCTTCGCCCGCAAGTAGCACAGACTTCAGTCTGCGATGCCATCTCCAGTAACGAGACGAGAAAAGACAGCCAGTTTCCTCCGCCCGGCATTCCTGTCTTTACTTCGCTCATTCATTACTTCTATGCTTCCTCCATGTTCGGCAAGCCCCGCCAAGTAGAAACCGAAACGGAACTCTACGACGCTGCCGTCCGCGCCCTCATGCGCCGCGCGTATTCCGTCTACGAAATGAAACAAATGCTTGGCCGCCGTACCGAAGACGACAATCTTCTGCAAACCGTGATGGACCGCCTAAAGCGCGCCAAGATGATCGATGACGAGCGCTTCGCAAAACAATTTGTCCGCCAGCGCACCGAAATCCGCCGCCAAGGTAAGTTTCGAATTGCGCGAGATTTACGCGCGCGAGGAGTCTCAGACCGCCACATCGAAGCCGCTCTCGCTGAGTCCGCAAAAGAAACGGACGAAGCCGCCATTGTCCGCCAACGCCTCGAGCGCAAGCTCCGCTCCTCTCGCGGCGAAATCGATGATCGCAAGATGGCCGCAGTGTATCGGAGCCTCCTGCGAGCCGGCTTTTCCGCCGACGTCGTCCGCCGCGAACTCAAGTCGCTAACCCGCGAGGACGTTCCAGAGACAGAGTCGCAGCCCGATGAATAACCGGTCACGCCCCTAAGCGTATGCGCAGCCGGTGCAATCCAGCTAGAAAACGAGTTAATCCCCGAGTTATCTTGATTTGCTATGCTGCCCTGCTGAATCTTTGCTGTGCATGAGGGACCGAACAAGATGAAACGCTTGAGCATTGCCGTTTTGGTTTTGGTCGCGTTGCTGGCGGTACTATACGGTGGGTCCATCATCCGGCGAGGATTCAGCGCCGCTGACCAGCCGTCTGGCTTAGAGCGTGTCATGGCGCGAGCCGTGCGAAATATTTCAATCCCGAGCCATGCGCGGAACGAGAAGAATCCCCTGGCCGCGGATCCCGGCGTTCTGGCGGAAGCTAAAGAGCGTTTCGGGGAGCGTTGCGCAAACTGCCACGGCAAAGACGGAAACGGAGAGTCGAATATCGGGCAGGATCTTTATCCCAAAGCGCCCAATCTCCGCTTGCCCACGACTCAAAATCTCACCGACGGCGAGATCCACTACATCATCAAGAACGGAGTCCGTCTCACCGGCATGCCCGCCTGGGGAAATCCCCACGTCGAGCAAGACGACACCGAAGCGTGGAAGCTGGTTCTCTTTGTTCGCAGCATTGCCGCGCTGACGCCGCAGGAACAATCGCAACAATCTGCGTCCTTGAACACGGCGCACTATGTCGGCTCCGCGACTTGCCAGAAATGCCACGCGCAAATCTATGAGCATTGGAAGAAAACTCCCATGGCCAACGTCGTTCGCGACCCGCGCGAACATCCAGAAGCGATTATCCCCGACCTCGCCACCAACAACGTGAGTAAGAAATTCACTAAACAAGACGTTGCGTTCGTCTACGGAAGCCTCTGGAAGCAGCGCTACTTTACGAAAATCGGCGACGACTATTTTCCCGAGCCCGCGCAGTGGGAAGTGGGCAAGCGCGTATGGAGGCCCTATTTTGTCCCCAAAGGTGGAGATTGGTGGGAGCCGTTTTATCCGCCCGACAACATGAAGCGTCCCACCGGCCCGACATGTGACGGCTGCCACTCCGTCGATTACAACATTCATACGAAGCAGGTCGCCGAGTGGAACGTGGGCTGCGAACGCTGCCACGGTCCCGGCAGCGAACATGTCGAGCGCGCCACGCGCGGCAACATCCTCAATCCGGCGCGCATGGAATATGTCGCTGCCAACGACACCTGCATTCAGTGCCACTCACAAGGCCGCCCGCTTACCAATCCGATCGAGGGCAATTATTACGACTGGCCAGTCGGCTATCACGTTGGGCTCAAGTTGCAAGATTACTGGCAACTCGAGGAGCACAAGCTGGGCGAACTGAGCTTTACCTATTTTCCCGACGGCACGGCCCACAAGAACCGCATGCAAGGAAATGATTTCGCGCAGAGTGTGATGTACCGCCGCGGCGTCACCTGCTTCGATTGCCACGACGTGCACGGCACGGACAACTACGCGCAGCTCCGCAAGCCAGCCGATAAAATTTGCCTGGACTGCCACAGCCCCGGCTCGCGGAACGGGCCTCGCACGGCGTCGCTCGAAGAGCATACGCATCACAAAGCCGGCTCGGCGGGAAGCCTGTGCGTGGCCTGCCACATGCCGAAAATCGAAGTCACCATCCCCGGCGTGTTCGTGAGCGCGCATACGTTTAAATTCATTACTCCCGCGATGACCGGCAACTACAAGATTCCCAACCCATGCACGTCGTGCCACACCGATAAGACCACGGCTTGGGCTACGGAAGCACTTCGGCATTGGCCGGAGCGTTCTCCCTGGAGGATGGATTAGGAAGTTTTCAATGTGGCGTTCAGGCGGGCGGCTTGCGCGCTTCTCGGCGTAGCTAGGAGTGTTCCAGACGCCGCATCGAATACATTTCCTTTTGCTATGTTAGGATTTCCATCGCGTTTCTTGCGTGGTTTCCCATGATATTTGAAAGCAGCAAGTGCGCAGCAACGAGGGCCGAATACTGATGACGACTGCAGCAGATGTGTTGGTTATGGGAGGCGGAGCGACCGGCCAGCTTGCGGCCGCGTATTTGCGGATGCGCTTCCCCACCCTGAAAGTGGCCGTGGTTGAAGGCCCGCACAAGAACCGCCCGATTGTCGGCGAGTCGCTCGTCGAGGTCAGCGTCGATTTCATGTTCGAACTCGGGCTCGGCTCTTACCTGGTAGAAAAACATTATCCCAAATACGGCCTGACTTATTATTTCAAGCCCGACATCGACAATCCCGCAGATCGCACCTATGTGGTCGACGAAATTCCGACGGCCCCTCAGATACTCTCCTTCCAGATAAACCGGTTCACTTTCGATCGCGAGGTGCGCGACCGCAATGAGAAGAACGGTGTGGAGTTGATCGACGGCACCGTGACCGGTGTCGAAATCAACGGCGGCGATGGAATCCACGCAGTGACGGTGCAAGACGCTGCGGGCGTAAAACAGACGCTCACCGCCCGCTGGCTTGTCGATGCAACAGGCCGCAACCGCGTGCTCGCGAAACAGCTTCAACTCCAGGAAAAAGTAAACGAACAGAAAAACGTTTTCTGGTTCCGGCTGATCAATTTCAATCCAGAGCTTCTGAGCCGCATCCAGGCCATCAAGAAGCAAAACCGGGCCTACGTTTCTTACTTTGCGACTCACCATTTCTTCGGCAAAGGCAATTGGATTTGGTATATCCCGATGCGCTCACAGGAAAACGTGCCGCTCGTTAGCATCGGAATCACCTACCGCAAAGATGTCTATCCTCACGGAGAACCGCGCACCATGGAGCAGTTCCTCGAGTGCGTCGGACGCGAGCACCCCGTCCTTGTCGAGCTGGTGCAAAGCGGCACGGTGGTCGACACGAATTTCTACAGCTCGTACATGTGGGAATGCCGCCAGCGCTATTCAGCCGATCGCTGGTACATCATCGGCGATGCCGGGGACACGGTTGATCCGCTGTACAGCGTTGGCCTGGCTTTGTCGTCGCTGCAAATCCGCCAGATCGCCGCGATCATCCAAAGAGAATTAAACGGCGAAGACACCCGGGAGTTCACGAAGGATCTCGATACCGTTCTCGCCGCGTTTCAACGCAGCGTCACTCGCGATACGACGCGGCTGTATGCGTGCATGGGTGATGCATATCAATGCCATCTGCGTGTGCATCTTGCGGTGACCAAGCTTTTTCATCTGGGGCTGCCGTTGGTGATTAACGGCTATCTGTGGGATCCGCTCGGCGTGAAACTGATCAATTGGTTTGCCAGCCTCGAAACTCTCGAGGCTGATTCCAGGAAGCTCCAGGAGCTTATTCGGGAGGTTGCTGCAGACCCGAAGAACCGCGCCCTCGAAAACTTCATCAAAGTGCAGTCCGGCTGGTCGATGAACTTCGGTTACTACGAGCACCACCGTGAAGAGGACATTGCTGCATCTTTGTCGAAGATGGCGTTCGGGCTTGCTCGTTTGCGTCTAAAGCTTCTCGGAAAACTCGGCTGGCGGTCGTTGATTCGCTTTAGCCAGCAGCGCGCATTGTGTAAAGACGTGCTGCGAGGGATGTTTCTGCTTCTGTTCCGCGGCTGCAATTTGCGAAAAAACTGGTTGGTGCGGATGAAGTTCCCGTCGCGCGAGATGGCGATGGACAGCAGCCACAGACGCGCCAGCTCGGCCGACCTCCTGCAACGGCAAAGCCAGGAAGAAAAACCCTGAGCGCGGTGCCAGATTCTGTTCTGATTGCCCCTGCACTCTAGTACGGTATCCTGAGACGCTTTGAACTCACTGGAACGAATTAGACTTTTGATGCTTCTCGCGCTGTTCATCGCGCCCTTCGCGGCAACAAGCGCGTACGGCCAGGAAACCGTCTTCGATGTCCCCAGCGCCGACATTCTGGACAAAGGCAAGGTCTACGGCGAACTGGACGGCACTGCGCGCCCCGTGGACCCTATCTACACATTTACGCCTCGCGTCGTAGTTGGAATCGGACACCGCATCGAGATCGGCGCGAATTTCAACGGCCTTACGACGCCCGTTACCGGCGAATTAAACCTCTCTCCAACAATAAAGTGGCGGCTGTGGAATGTCGGCGCGACCGGATGGTCGTTCTACGTTGGAGACGACCTCTTCTTCCCCGTGCGCCAGCGATCCTATAACGCGGGGAACTATTCCTACGCTTTCTTCGCCAAAGAATGGAAGCACGGCACACGCGTCGGCATCGGAGGATACGATTTTACGAAGAACGTAGTCGCAGCCGCGAATAGGGCCGGCGGACAGTTTACGATCGAGCAGCGAATCAGCAGCCACGTGACGCTCGCAACCGAATGGTACACCGGCAATCACGCCGCGGGGTATGTGAACCCTGGCGCGATCATCAAAGTAACCTCCAAACTCACTGGATACGCCGCCTATCAAATCGGAAACGCCGGAGTCACCAAGGGAAATCACGAGTTCCTGTGGGAGCTTGGTTACAACTTCAATTGAATGTGCCCGCTCCATGCGTCACATGTAGGGGCACGATTCATCGTGCCCCTACAATTGCCGGGGTGGCACGCCGTCTGCGATAATCGTCTGATTCGGCCAACGGAAAGATTGAGGCATACGTGACGGGCGACGATTCCACTAAGAGATTCATGAGCGGAAACGACATCCGCGAAAAGTTTCTGCAATTCTTTGAGAGCAAAGGCCACCGCCGCGTGCGCAGCTCTTCGCTTGTCCCGCATGGCGATCCCACGCTGCTCTTCACGAATGCCGGGATGAACCAGTTCAAGGACGTCTTCCTCGGCCTCGAAAAGCGCGAGTACAACAAAGCCACCACAGCCCAGAAATGCGTTCGTGCCGGCGGCAAGCACAACGACCTCGAAAATGTCGGCTTTACAAAGCGCCATCACACCTTTTTCGAAATGATGGGCAATTTCTCCTTTGGCGATTATTTCAAGGAAAAAGCAATCCCATACGCCTGGGAGCTGGTCACCTCGCCGGAATGGTACGGAATTGATAAAGCAAAATTGTACGTAACGGTCTTCGGCGGCGCCGAAGTCGCGCCTGGCACGACGCTCGGCGTCGACGAAGAAGCGCGAAAGATTTGGCTGGAGCAGCATGTTCCTGCGGAGCGCGTCGTTCCAGTTCCCGGACTGAAAGACAATTTCTGGGCCATGGGCGACACCGGCCCCTGCGGCCCCTGCAGCGAGATTTTCTACGACATGGGCCACGCCGCCTCCGAAGAAGGCCACCCCGACTGCAAATTCCCCTGCGATTGCGGCCGCTACGTCGAAATCTGGAACTTAGTCTTCATGCAATTCAACCGCGACGCCGGCGGCACGCTCACTCCGCTTCCCAAGCCATCGATCGACACCGGCATGGGTCTTGAACGCGTCGCCGCTGTCCTCCAAGGTGTCATCTCCAACTACGACACCGATCTCTTCGTCCCACTAATTAAGTTCGCTGCAACGCTGTGCACTTCATTCAAGAATGATGTCAACCCCACGGAAGTCCCATCTTTCCGGATCATTGCCGACCATGCTCGAGCCACAACGTTCTTGGTCTCGGATGGTGTGTTTCCATCAAACGAGGGCCGCGGCTACGTACTCCGTAAGATCATCCGTCGAGCCCTGCGACACATCAACCTAATGGTCATGAATAAATCCTCGCTATCTGAGATGGTTGCGAAGGTTCGCGACGAGATGGTATCGGCCTACCCCGAACTCGCCGAAACCTACGCCACGGTACATCGAGTGGTCGCGAATGAGGAAAGCAGATTCTGGCGAACACTAGAGGGCGCGCTCGACAAACTGGAAGCGGAACTCGAGCGAGCCCGTGATGATTTCTCCAGGCGAGCGGAATCATTCAAATCTATGGAAGCCGGTAATTTCTACGGGTTGACCGAAACTCAGATCGCTGAGGCTAAAGCGATCTTCGCGAGAGGACCAGTTTACGAAGGAGCGAGTGCTTTTCGGTTATACGACACCTTTGGCCTTCCTCGCGATTTCATCGTTGATGCCGCACGGGACTTAGGAGTGACATTCGACGAAGCAGGCTTTGACAACGCAATGGAAGAGCAGAGGACGCGGGCGAGGGCGTCGTGGAGAGGCGGGGCGGGCAAAGAGGCGGTCAGCCCGGCGTATGCAAAGATTGCGGAGACGTTTAAGACAGAGAAGGATTTTTACCACGGGACATCGGCGAAGGATTGCCGGATTGAGGCGATTCTCACTAAGAGCGAGCCGGTCAAGGAGTTGAAGGCTGGAGAGAGCGGCGAAGTGGTGCTCGACCGAACCACCATTTACGCCGAGTCGGGCGGGCAGATGGCCGACACTGGCGGCTTCTATGACAACGCCAACTCCCAACTGCTCGCCGAAGTGACCGGGGCTTATTACCCCGTCGCGGGGCTCGTCGCTCACAAAGTTATCGCCAAGGAAACGCTGCACGTCGGCGATCGCGTGTGCGTCGACGTAGATACCGAGCGTCACGCACGCATCATTCGCAATCATAGCGGAACGCACTTGGTGCACGCCGCGCTGCGAAATATTTTAGGTACGCACGTAAAGCAAGCAGGCTCACTGAACTCGCCGGAACGCCTGCGCTTCGACTTCTCTCATTTCGCGCACGTCGATCCCGAGGAGTTGAAGGACATCGAGCAGCAGGTGAACGATGAGATTCGCCACAACACTCAAGTCGAAACGAACATCAGCTCGCTCGAAGACGCGCTCGCGTCGGGTGCGCTGGCCTTTTTCGGCGACAAATATCCGGAGAGCAACGTTCGCGTCGTGACGATTCCCGACGAGCGCTCGCCGCGCGGTTTCTATTCCAAGGAACTGTGCGGCGGCACGCACGTCCACCGCATCGGCGATATCGGCGTCCTAAAAATCATCAGCGAAGGCTCGGTCGCCGCAGGCGTCCGCCGCATCGAGGCTGTCACTGGAATCGGCGCTCTCGAGCATTACGAGCAGCAATCGAAGGTGCTGGCGCAGGTCGCCAGCCAGCTTAAAGTGGGTGAGGACTGCGTGCTGGCTGCCGTCGAGAAAATGTCCAATACCGTCAAGCAGTTAGAGAAGGAACTGGAGGGCCAAAAGCGCAAGGGGGCCCTAGGCCAGCTCGACGAATTGGCAGGCCAAGTCCAGACCATCAAGGGGGTTAAGCTGATTGCGGCGGAAGTCTCCGAGACAGATAAGGAAAGCCTCAGGCAATTGGTGGACTCTCTCAGACAAAAACTTGGGTCTGGAGTGGTGGCCTTGGGAATGGTCGACGACGGAAAAGTAGCCCTGATTGCTGGCGTGACCAAGGACCTGACCGCTAAAGTCCATGCTGGCAAGCTGATACAGACACTCGCCAAGCTGGTTGGCGGTTCCGGGGGCGGTAGGCCCGATTTGGCGGAGGCTGGCGGAAAAGACACATCGGCCTTAAAAAGTACCCTTGGTACCATCCCCGCGCTCCTGGAATCGTTGCTATGATGTCGTCCAGCGCCAGAAGCGTGTCCGCCAGGAGACACTCGCACTGTTGTACATGTAGCGCGGGATCACCTGGAAGTGGGCACGGTTTAAGAAGACGAGTCGACCTTGTAACAACGAGGTCGCCCCGAACACGACTATCGTATCGCTGTAAAAGGTACCACCGTTACACAGCCTTCCCTGAGGCACGATGAAAAAACGCGCACCCATCACAGCTTGCATCTATCTGGGAGCATTCGCTTTGTGTGCAGCAGCATGGGCACCCGGAGCCAGTGCGCAGATAGCAAGAACAGTGGACACGAGTGGACGGCAGTTGTTCATAAACGCCGATCCGCCGGTCAGGCTCAAATTAGCGGCCGCGAAGGCGCGTAAAACCATCTACCTCCCTGCCGAATCTACGTTTATGGGCCGAAGCCGTCCGGAAATGAGTATCGACCGGGACGGCGCGGAAAAGCTCGTACGCGAAGCGGCAAGCAGGCACAACGTGGACCCGGCTTTGGTCCGCGCGGTGATCCAGACGGAATCAAACTGGAATCCGGGGGCGTATTCCCGCAAGGGAGCCGGCGGATTGATGCAGTTGATTCCGACGACGGCACAACGGTACGGTGCATTTGACGTGTTCAACCCGCAACAGAATATCGACGCCGGGGTTAGACATCTAAAGGGGTTGCTAGAACGATACAATGGCAACCTGGAATTGGCCCTGGCGGCGTACAATGCGGGTGAGGGGGCTGTTGATCGGGCTCACGGCATCCCTGCGTTCCGAGAGACTCGGAACTACGTGCAGAAGGTACAGGATGCATATTTCAGGCCTGGATCGGGTCGTCTTGAGGGCGCGTTTTCGAATCCACGCGCAATCCACAGAGAAGTCGACTCCGACGGACGCATCATCTTCAAGAACGATTAACAACAAGCTGATTGAACCAGCCGCATGGCGGCAGGCAGTCAGAAGGACCGAGCAGCGATCCGAGAAGTGAAGGCCCGCGTGGGGCCGTAATTTTCCATTCCAGAATTGTAGGGCGCGCATGTTGGGGGGCCGAAAAATTTCGCACAGAAGATTCGCCCGGCTTTCGCCAGTTTTTGTAGCGCTGGGAATTGCCGTCTTGGGCATTTGTGGACAACTGTCCGCGAGTTTTGCGATGGCAGCAGACACCACGATGAACCGGGCGGTGAAGCGAGAAGCAGCAGGAGCGCAATTTGCGCGAGCGGAAGAACAGCGCGCGAATCTGAATGGAAAGCCCGCAGATAAACGCTCGCTTGCGGAATACAAGCAAGTGGTTGCCAGCTATCGCCGCGTGTATCTGATCACTCCACGAGCGCCGGAAGTGGTGGATTCCCTGCTCTCTGTTGCCGAGCTGTACACGGAGATGGGAGACCGCTTTGGACGGAGCTATTACCAATCGGCGGTGGATGCCTACGAATTTCTTGTGCATGAATATCCCGCCAACAAATACACGCAGGATGCGATGCTGCGCATCGGCAAACTCCAACGAGACCAGCTGGGCGATAGCGCGCTGGCGACAAAAACCTACGAAGATTTCCTGAAAAAGTATCCGCGATCACCACGCAAGCGCGAAGCGCAGGAAGAATTGGCTGAGTTGGCGCTGCTGAAGCAAAGCGATTCTCCAGCGGCAGCGGGAAATGTTTCATCGGGGGCAGCGCCCGAGATAGAAACAGAGGCGCCTGGACCGGTTCGCGGAGGAGTTGAAGCGACGGGACGCAGCGCATCCGAAGGCGCTCCGCGGATCCGGCGGATCAGCGCGAGCGCGAATGCCGATGCAACGCGAGTAACAATCGACCTGGAAGACACGGTGCAGTACAGCTCTGCGCGAATCGCCAATCCCGACCGCATATTTTTTGATTTGCACTCGGTGCGGCTGACGCCGACAGTGGCGCGGGGCAACGTGCAGGTGAGCGGGGACCTGTTGACAGCAGTGCGTGTCGCGCAGAACCACGCGGGCGTGGTTCGTGTGGTGTTGGACGTAAAAGGCGTGAATGATTACGCGGCATCGCTGGTGAGCAATCCACCGCAACTGGTGATTTTCCTTTATTCGGTGGACCACCATGGAGCAGCGGTGCGCACGGCAAGATCGAAAACCGCGCGGCCGCAAAGCGGCGCCATCCAGGCGAGTGAAGATGCTGTAGGCGGACCGGGCGACGATGGAAATGTGAAGTCTGTATCGGCAAGAAATCCGGCGGTGGATCCTGGCGTTTCATCTGCGAACAACGCGACGCCGAATAATGCGGTGCGAGGGAAGAATTCTCGCGGGAAGAATCTGAGCGCTTCGAACGGGAAGCCTGACTTGATTCAACCCACGAGCGTGCCGCAGCCCAGGCGGGACGGGCAGTCTACGTTGACGCGCGCGCTGGGGCTGAAGATTGGGCGCATTGTGATCGATCCCGGGCATGGCGGGCATGACACTGGGACGATCGGGCCGACCGGCTTGATGGAGAAAGATTTGTGCCTGGACGTGGCTCTGCGGTTGGGGAAGATTATCCAGCAGCGGTTGCCCGGAGCGGACATTGTGTATACGCGTTCCGACGACACATTCATTCCGCTCGAGGAGCGGACAAACCTTGCAAATCAGGCGAAGGCGGATTTGTTCATTTCGATTCACGCGAATTCGAGCCAGGACCATGCGGCGCGGGGAGTAGAAACTTACTACCTGAACCTGAAGGGCTCTCCCGAAGCGATGGAAGTGGCGGCGCGTGAAAACGCGTCGTCGCAGGACGGCGTGCACGACCTCGAGGATTTGGTAAAGAAAATTGCGCGAAACGAGAAGATTGGCGAGTCGAAAGAATTCGCGGAGGATATCCAGGATTCGCTAGCGAAACGGATGCAGAAAGCCAGCAGGACGGTAAAGAACCGGGGCGTGCGTAAGGCGCCATTTGTGGTGCTGATCGGCGCGGACATGCCATCGATCCTTACGGAGATTTCGTTCCTCAGCAATCCCTCCGACGAGAAACTGTTGAAGCAGCCGGAATACAGGCAGCGGGTGGCGGAAGGGCTGTACCAGGGCGTGGCGAGCTACCTGCAAAGCATGAACAGCGTGACCCTGAATCTGCCGGGCAAGAGCGCCTCAGGCCGGTCCTCGGGAGCCACTCTAGTTGAACAATCTCGGAACCAAAGGTAGTCTGGTGGTGTCTAAGCGATAGCAAGGGATGCGCCGACAACTACTATTCGTTTGCGGTATTGCGCTGCTCAGCGCTTTGCCGCTTTTCGCCCAGGAAGTTTCCCTGCCGAAGCAATTTCGCGCCTGGAATCTGACAAGCTGCTCCGCGAAGCCCATAGTGTTTGGTTTTGATAAAGAAGCGGGTCAGCGGGAATTCAGCATCTGTCAGTACAAGAACAGAGATAGCGTCGTTGGCATTTCGGCTGGGAGGTACCACGATCCGAGTAGCGCATTTGAGGTGTATACGAGTCGCTTGAGACCCGGAATGGTTCCGACCAACGTGGGGCAGGTCTCCGCGTTCGACAAAGACGGGGTGATTATCCTCGAAGGCAGCCTTGTTTTGTCGTCCACGGCAAATGTTTCCAACGATGATCTGGGCGCACTCGTTAAGGCGATGGAGGCGGGCAGCCAAGAGGGGCCGCTTCCGCCGATTCGGGGCTATCTCCCGGGTCCGGGCCGCGTGCTGGGATCGGAGCGGTACGCGCTGGGGCCGGAGGCGATGCGGGCGGCGCTGGCAGGGTTGGGACAAACGGACTTGGCGGGGCTGGTGGATGCCGCGGGATTTTCGTCCGGAGTGGAGGCCATGCTGGCGCGGTTCGCGAGCCAGGGCAGAAACGGCGGAGTGTTGCTGTTGCTGGAATATCCGACGCCGCAACTGGCGGAGCAGCACATTCATCACCTGGATGAGGTTCTCCCGGCGGCGGCGAAGCAATCCGGCACGGTGATTGAGCGGAAGGGATCGCTGCTTTCGATGGTGTTGTCGCCGAGATCGGCGGAGTACGCGAAAAACCTGAAAGACGCCGTCGATTACGAGACCCAGGTGACCTGGAACGAAGCGAGCCAGACTGCGACGGATCCGCCGATTACGAGCATCATGGTGAAGATCTTTATTGGGACAGGAGTCTTCATGGTGGCGGCGGTGGTGCTGGGTATCGCATTTGGCGGCGTACGCGTGTTGACGAAGATTTTCTTTCCCGGCAAGGTGTTTGACCGGCCGAATCAGATGGAAATTCTGCAACTAGGGCTCTCCGGCAAGCGCATCGACCCGAGCGATTTTTACTGAGCTAGTTCCCCTCCCAATATAACCAGCCTGGATTTTGCGCGTCTAACTGGAGCACGCCGTTTTGCGCCTTGGTGGACGCGCGAAGGTATCGTAAAATTTGCGATTACGCCGGGGGAGACGGGCCCAACCATGCAAGGCAGCCAAAGAATGAGGAAGAAGTGGCGGACAGCAGCGCTGATGCTAGCGACGGGTGTTCCGCTCATCTCGTGGGGGTGTGGCGAGAAGACTTCCGCGGGGGGACCGGGAGCAGGCGGACCGCCGGCGATGCCGGTTCAGGTACAGATAGCACAAACGGTGAGAATCCCGGACACGAACGAGTACTTGTCCGTTTTGAAGTCGCGGCAATCGGCAGTGATCAACCCACAAGTGGAAGGGCAAATTACAAAGATATTTGTGAAGTCCGGGGACAAAGTAAACGCGGGGACACCGCTGCTGCAGATCGATCCGCTGAAGCAGGAGGCCACGCTAAGCAGCCAGCAGGCGACGCTGGCGGCGCAAGAGGCGAATCTGCGCCTGGCAAAAATTTCGTTGGAGCGGGCGCAAAGGCTGTTTGCAGCGCAGGTGATCAGCAAGCAGGATTTAGACAACGCGCAGTCCGCGTATGACGGAGCCGCAGCTCAGATGAAGGCGTTGTCCGATCAAGTGGAGCAGCAGAGAGTGGAGCTGCGGTACTACAAAGTGAGCGCGCCGGCAGACGGCATCGTGGGGGACATTCCCGTGCATGTGGGCGATCGCGTGGCGGTCACGACGCATTTGACGACGATCGACTTGCCGGGAGCGCTTGAAGCGTACATTTATGTTCCCGCGGACCGCGCCAAGAATTTGAGGCTGGGATTACCCGTGCGTTTGCTGGATGAAACAGGGAGCTCGGTATCCGATACCCACATTACGTTCGTTTCGCCGCAAGTCGAAACGGACACGCAGATGGTGCTGGCGAAGGCGGCGGTGGAGAATGCGCGCGCGAAGCTGCGGATAGCGCAACAGGTGCGAGCGCAAGTGACTTGGAGTTCGCACGACGGGCCAGTGGTCCCCGTGCTTGCAATCCAGAGAATCAATGGACAAGCGTTTGTGTTCGTGGCCGTGAACGAGGGAAAAGGAACGGTGGCGCGGCAGAAACTGCTGAAGTTGGGCGATACGATTGGAAATGACTACTCGGTGCTCGACGGTCTAAAGGCCGGTGACCACATCATTGTTTCAGGCACGCAATTCCTTCAGGACGGCGTTCCGGTCGCGGAACAAATTCAAAAAGACACAAAGCAGGGCGACGGCAAGAGCGCCGCGGCGCGCTAGGTGCCGCGAACCCGATGAGCGGCCCCCTCCCAATCCAAATAAAGGCGGAACCCGGCCTTGTTCGTTGATTTCTTCATCCAGCGTCCGGTGTTTGCAACCGTGTGCGCGCTGATGATTATTTTGGCGGGCGCGATTTCGATTCCCACGCTGCCGATAGCGCAATTTCCAAATCTGGCGCCGCCGCAGGTAGTGGTGACGAGCGTCTACATTGGCGCCAACGCACAAACAGTGGAATCGGCGGTGACGATTCCGCTGGAGCAGGCGATCAACGGCGTGCCGGGGATGAAGTACATCACGTCAACGAGCAGCAACAGCGGCGTGAGCGGGATCACGGTGACGTTCGATGTGACGCGCGACGTGGACCTTGCGTCGGTCGACGTGCAGAACCGCGTGAGCCAGGCACTGGGCCGATTACCAAATGAAGTGAAAAATACCGGCGTGATTATCACGAAGCAGGCCAGCGGATTCGTGTTTGGGGCCGGCGTGTACTCGGAGAACGGAGAGTACGACAGCCTCTTTTTGAGCAACTACATCGATGTGTACGTGCGAGACGCGTTAAAGCGCGTGCCGGGCGTGAACGACGCGTTTATTTTCGGCGAGCGCAAGTATGCGATGCGCGTGTGGCTCGATCCTGCGCGGATGGCGCAACGCGGTTTGACGGCGACGAACGTGATCAACGCGCTGCAAGAGCAAAACGTGCAAGTGGCCGCGGGACAGATCGGGCAGCCGCCAAATGCAGGCGAGCAGGCGTTCCAAATCAGCGTGAGGGCCGTGGGGCGCCTGACGAGCCCGGCGGAATTCGACAATATTATTTTGAAAAGCGGGGCGGATGGGACGCTCGTACGAGTGAAGGACGTGGGCCGGGCCGAATTGGGCGCCGAAAATTACGATGTGCGCGTGCGCTTCAACGGGCATGATGCGATCGGATTTGGCGTAACCCAGCTGCCGGGGGCCAACGCGCTCGACGTGGACCGCGACGCGAAAGCCGAACTGGTGAGGCTTTCGAAGACATTTCCGCCCGGATTGAAGTACGCGGTGGCATTTGATTCGACGACCGTAATTGGCGAATCGATCCAGGACGTGCTGATCACGCTGGTGGAGGCGATCCTTCTCGTCATCACGGTGATTTATATTTTTCTGCAGGATTGGCGAAGCACGCTCATTCCGGCCGTGACGATTCCGGTTTCGCTGATAGGGACATTCGTTTTCATCAAGCTGCTGGGGTTCTCGATCAATACGCTGACGCTATTCGGGATCACGCTGGCGACGGGACTGGTGGTTGACGACGCGATCGTGGTGATCGAGAACGTGGAGCGGCACATCATGGAGGGCCTTACGGAGCCGCACAACGCGGCGTCCGTGGCCATGAAAGAAGTGGCTGGAGCGGTCATCGCGACTTCGCTGGTGCTGGTGGCGGTGTTCGTGCCCGTGGCGCTGTTTCCAGGAACAACGGGAATTTTGTTCCGGCAATTTGCACTGACCATCGCGTTTTCGGTATCGATATCCGCGTTTAATGCGCTGACTCTGACACCGGCCCTTTCCGCGATTTTGCTGGGACGCCATCGCGAGCGCGCGGAAGGAAGAATTTTTCACGCGTTCAATCGCATGGTGACCGGCGGAACGAATTTGTACCGCAATACGGTGCGGCATGTTATCGGCTGGCGCTTTGCGGCGCTTTTGGTTTTCTTCGCCGCACTAGGTCTGACCTACTGGATTTATAACAAGGTTCCGCGCGCGTTTATTCCGGAAGACGATCAGGGCTACATCATCATCGCCGTGCAGGCGCCGCAGGGGGCGTCTTTGCAGTACACGACAGATATCTGCGGCAAGGTGGAAGAGACGCTCTCGCACATTCCGGAGATTGCTGGCGCGTTTTCGCTTCCCGGGTTCAGCCAGTTTGGCGCCGCACCGAATCGCGGCGTGGTGTTCAGCAGCTTGAAGCCGTTTGCGCAGCGCAAGGGCGAGGACCATTCCGCTGGGGCGGTGATTCAGCGATTGCGCAGGAAGCTGTTCGCCATTCAGGGCGCGCTGGTGATCCCCTTCAATCCGCCCGCAGTGCAAGGGTTGGGACAATTCGGCGGATTTCAGTACCAGCTGGAGGACCTGGGGCGAAATTCGCTGCAAACGATAGCGGCTACCGCCAACAATCTTGTGGCGCAAGGCAACGCGAGTAAGGATTTGGTGGGATTGTTCACGAGCTTTACGGCGAATGACCCGCAGTATTTGGTGCAAATCGATCGGGAAAAAGCGAAGAGCCTGCAAGTGCCGCTGAACCAGGTGACGGATGCGCTACAGGTGTACATGGGATCGGAATACGTGAACGATTTCGACTTCAACAACCGGTCGTATCGCGTGTACGTGCAAGCGGATAGCAAGTATCGCTCGCAGCCTAAGGACATCCAGCAATACTACTTGCGATCGGACGCGGGCAGAATGATTCCGCTGGACAATCTGGTCACGGTGGCGCCGACGGAGAGCGCGCAAGTCATCAGCCACTACAATTTATTTCGTTCGGCGGAGATCGACGGATCGGCGGCGCCAGGGAAAAGTTCTGGCGAAGGGATAGCGGCGATGGAAGCGCTTTCGAAGAAAGTGCTTCCGCAAGGAATGGCGTTCGAATGGAGCGGGTTGTCGCTGGAGGAGATTCAGTCCGGAGGGAAGGCGCTGATTCTGTTCGGGCTCGGATTAGTGGTCGTGTATCTGACGCTGGCGGCGCAGTACGAGAGTTTCGTGCTGCCTTTTATTGTTTTGATGGCGGTGCCCATTGCGATTTTGGGAGCGATTGGGGCGCAGGCGATCCGTGGACTGGAGAATGACGTGTATTGCCAAATTGGATTGGTGATGCTGATCGGACTTGCGAGCAAGAACGCAATTTTGATCGTGGAATTCGCGGAGCAACTGCGCGGGCAGGGAATGACGATCGTAGAGGCAGCCATCGAGGCTGCACGGATTCGATTGCGGCCGATCCTGATGACTTCGTTCGCGTTTATTCTGGGCGTGGTGCCGCTGGTGCTTGCGCGAGGAGCGGGGCGCGCGGGAAGAATTTCCGTGGGAACGACGGTGTTCGGGGGAATGATTGCGGCGACGACGTTAAACCTTGTTTTTATTCCTGTGCTGTACGTGATTGTGAAGAGCATTTTTCCTGGCGGAAAAGCAAAGACCGCTTCCGTTGAGCATTAATTCTTCTCTCTCATTGAACAATTGAGTTACTGGTTTGGAGTGGCGCTGCCGAGAAGGGCGTTGTGTCACTGCTTTTTGAGAAGACACACGCCTGACCAGGGGCGGTCGCGGCGGGATTTTTCTGTTTCGGGGAGAAGCGCGAAAAGGCTCATGAAAAAGGAGAGGCGCTTCAGACGCGCGGCGTTTTTGAGGAGTGAGCGCACGTCTACGGGCTTCCAGCCATAGGGAATGAAGAAGTCTGGTCCTTCAGGAGGAGCAAATTTGAACGGCGCGGCATGGTGTAGCTGCTTGGCCATTTTCTTTGCCAGCATGCGCAGAAGACCGGGCGAGGCGATATCGAGAATCCAGGACTGAAAGCTGGGGGGCGCGGCAAGGTCCTTGGCGAGGCCGGCGACGTCATCGGAAGTCAAATAGATGAGCAGACCCTCGGTGATGATGAGGGCTTTGGTGCACCTGCCGCCAAGTTGCGCGAAGAGGTCGCGTCGCGCCGGAGCGTTCGATAAATCGAGACGAATGCGTTCGAGGCAGCAGACGGGTTTTTCATCGCGAAGAATTTCCTCCTTGTAGGAGAGGATTTCGGGGAGATCGACTTCGACCCATTTTAGGGAAGCGGGAAGCTGCATGCGGTAGGGACGAGCGTCGAGACCTGCAGCGAGGTTGATGACCATGTCGATGCCTTGCTGGACTTGCTCGTTGATGAGATCGTCGGCGAGGCAGGTGCGCGTGATCATGCTCCAGTCATTGTTGCGACCGAGGGGCATGGACTTTGCGATTTGTTCGCCGCGTTCGCCAGCGAGACGGCGCGCGAAAGGATCTCGGAAGTGGGCGTCAGGACGCTCGGTTTCTCGGGCACGATAGACGGCGACCCATCGGGCGGTGTCCGAGACGTTGCGAATCAGTGGTTCTGCACTCGCACCTGATGAGGAGTGTGCGGGAGACTCTTTGTCGGCCAAGTCTGCGCCTCGTGATAATGAGTGAAAGCGATCTGCGCAATGTTAACTGCTGAGGCGGCAGCTGCACAACAGAGAAGGCCGCGAGCGCGCAAGGGACGGAATCCGAGGAACAGAACAACGGGGTGCTTTTGCTGGATGGTCTTTTCAAGAAGCGGATGTCATATATAATCGCCGGCAGTGTGCGGAACGAACCGCGGCTACGTCAGAAGAAAAAGGGAGCGGCAACTAATCGTTTGCACCTTGCGAGTGCGTTGAGATTTACCTGAGAGAACGCTGAGACACATGCTGGTGCAGAGGCGGGAAGCGTGAACTTCGAATTCGGCGAGAAGACGAAAGAGCTGCAACGGCGGTTGCAGGCTTTCATGGACGAGCATATCTATGGGAACGAGCAACGATTTCAGGAGGAAATCGATCGAGACCGCTGGAAGCCGACGCGAGTCATCGAAGAGCTCAAACCGAGGGCGCGCGCGGCCGGGCTTTGGAATCTTTTTCTACCGAATGATGAAAGTGGCGCGGGACTGACAAATCTCGAATACGCGCCACTCTGCGAGATCATGGGCCGTAGCGTGATGGCGCCCGAAGTGTTTAACTGCTCGGCGCCGGACACGGGGAATATGGAGGTGCTGGCGCGATACGGAACGCCGGAACAAAAAGAGAAATGGCTGAAGCCGCTGCTCGAAGGCGAAATCCGTTCATGTTTTGCGATGACGGAGCCGGAGGTGGCTTCTTCGGATGCGACGAACATTCGCGCCAGCATCGTAAGGGATGGCGATGAGTACGTCATCAATGGCCGGAAGTGGTGGGCGTCGGGAGCGGGAGACCCGCGGTGCAAAGTTGCTATCTTCATGGGAAAGACCGATGCCAGCGCTGCGGTGCACAAGCAGCAATCCATGATTCTGGTGCCGCTCGAAACGCTGGGAGTGAAGATTGTGCGGCTGCTCAGCGTGTTTGGATATGACCATGCGCCGCACGGGCACGCGGAGATCGCATTCGAAAACGTTCGCGTGCCGGCGTCAAACATGTTGCTGGGTGAAGGGCGAGGATTCGAAATTGCGCAAGGGCGGCTGGGGCCGGGACGAATTCATCATTGCATGAGATGCATTGGAGTGGCCGAACGCGCGCTGGAGACGATGTGCAAACGTGTTCAAGCGCGCGTCGCTTTTGGCAAAGCGCTGGCGGAACTTGGAACGGTTCGAGCCGACATTGCGGCCTCGCGCATGGAGATTGAGCAGGCGCGACTGCTGACGCTTAAAGCGGCTTACATGATGGACACGGTCGGAAACAAAGAAGCGCGAACGGAAATCGCGATGATCAAGGTTGTGGCGCCAAATATGGCGCTGCGCGTTTTGGACCGGGCCATTCAGGCGCACGGAGGAGCGGGCGTTTCCGGCGACACGTTCCTTGCCAGCGCTTGGGCAAATGTGCGGACATTGCGGCTGGCCGACGGACCGGATGAGGTACACGCGGAATCCATCGCGAAATGGGAGCTTAAAAAATGGGGAAAGCCGCGGACACAAGCGCATTCGGATTGACGCAAACTCAGGCTTGACCTGCAGTGGGGCTCTTTCGTGGAGGGTGGTTTGGCATCTGTCGTCGTGGACTCGCCGGAATCTTTAAAGAAATATGTTGGGAAAGAAATCGGTGTGAGCGAATGGCTCACCGTCACACAAGAACGCATCACGCAATTCGCGGAAGCTACCGAGGACCGGCAATGGATCCATATTGATCGCGAGCGAGCTGAGAAAGAATCTCCGTTCGGGACCACGATTGCGCATGGATTCTTGACGCTTTCGCTGATTAGCCGGTTTATGAAGGACGTGATGCAAGTTCGAGGCGGTGTTGGAATGGCGATCAACTACGGGCTCAATCGAGTGCGCTTCCCTGCTCCCGTTCGCAATGGTTCACGAATCCGAGCACGGGTCAGTCTGCTGAGTTTGAAAGAAGTTTCTGGAGCGCACGAGGCAGCTTTTTCGGTGACGGTGGAAACTGAAGGTGGCGAGAAACCGTGCTGCGTTGCGGAATCGATCGTGCGTTATTACGGCTAGCCCAGGTGCGATGCTTCATTCAATTTCAGAGTTAAGAATCACAAAATAAGGAATGCCTCAGATTGCGCCGGTTTTGGCGGTTTGCAAGGAGGCACGCAGGAGTAACTTGATGAGTTGCGGCATGCTGGCGAAGCGTTCGTCATGGGTCAAACCTTGGTGATAGCGGTAGTAAATCTGCTGGACGATCACGGCGATTTTGAAACGCGCAAAGACTAAGTAAAACGCAATATTGGAAACGTCGCGGCCGGTTTTCAGCGCATAGCGGTGGACCAGTTGAGCGCGTGTAAGGCTGCCGGGATAGGTCGTGGGCCCCCAGCGCGTTTCGAGCATCTCCGGGGGATCGCTGGCATCGATCCAATAGGCAAGAGCAGCACCGAGATCCGTGAGCGGATCGCCGATGGTGCACATTTCCCAATCCAGGACACCGATAATTTTTGTGAGATCGTTGGAATCGAGAACGACGTTGTCGTATTTGTAGTCGTTGTGGATGAGCGCGGCACCGGTTGATAGAGGCATGTGCTGCTGAATCCAGTTGGAAATTGGTTCGATCTCCGGAATGTCGTGCGTCCTGGAGCCATGGTAGCGTTCGATCCACCCGCGCGCCTGGCGTTCGAGGTAGCCCTGAAGCTTCCCCAAATCGGCGAGGCCAATCGCATCGTAATCTAGGCTGTGAAGCAGAGCGAGATTGTCGAGGAAGGATTCGCTCGCCCGCCGCGCCGTTTCCGGGGAGAAATCCGAGCCGGACGGAATGTCTCTGCGAAGGATGGTGCCGTGAATGGGCTCCATCAGATAGAAGGGAGCGCCTAGCACGGAAACCTCGTCGCAGAAGCGCAGGACACGCGGCGCCGGAGGATAGTGGGCATGAAGCTTGGAGAGCACACGAAATTCGCGGCCCATGTCATGAGCAGACTTGACCTTACTCCCGAACGGAGGACGGCGAAGAACCATCTCGCGCGGACCGAGTTGCACGGAATAGGTGAGATTCGAATGGCCGCTTGGATATTGCCGGACGATCAGCGGGCCAGTTTCATCCGGGAAATGAATGCGAAGGAAAGGTTCAAGCTTCGCGAGGTCTAGCTCTTCTCCCGGACGTACTGCGGTCGTTGGATCTTGGAGGTCAGCCATATATTTCTCGCGACGCTCCTTTATCTATAAGTCAGCAAAGCGGGATCGTCCAAATGCTGAAACGAGTTAAACGTGCTGAGCGTGAAGCGATCCCCGGCAAACAAGAATTCGCTATAAGAGCAGTTGCGAGGCATCCACGCGACTTGCAGCGTATCGTGAGGTGAAAGGCGCAAAGCGCGCTGGACAGCCACAGCGACGGGACCACCGGAAGTAAAGATGGCGCAGGTTTCGCTTTTGCCTGCGGTGGACAGAAATTGCGAAAGACCGCGATTGACGCGGGCAATAAACGCCTCCCAGGATTCGACGCCACTTACGCTTATTTCCCCATTGACCCACAGAGTGACCACCGATTCGAATAGCTTTTGGAAATTCCTGCGGCGCTGGGGTGGACTGTTAGCGTTGCGCACGGCGTTTTCGAGATCACGGATGTGAGAGTTGGTCTCAGTAAGCCGAGGAAGACTTCTTTCGAGTACGACGTCGCCCTGGAATTCGTCGAACTCGTCAAACACGACGGGCGCGGGAAGTTTTAGACCGTTCTTCGAGTAGATTTCGCGCACAGATATTTCGGTGTCGCGATGGCGGACGCGCGGCCCGGTGCAAATGCGATCGAATGCGACTTTGTGGCGAGCCCAATACTCTCCCAGTGCACGGGCCTGAACCTCGCCAGTGGCGGAGAGCTTGTCGTAATCCGGCTCGAGAAAAGAAGCCTGTGCGTGGCGGACCAGAAAAACGCGTCCCATGCGTCACCTAAGAAGACTGCGACTGCCTTACGAAAGAACAGCCGTTGATGGAAAGCAAAAAAGTAATCCGCAACGCAATTGTGACCCGTTAGGCGGTTGCGCTCTGTTCCTTGTTGAAGTCCGCTAACTTCTTGCCCTCTTGAGCGAGCCGCTTCAAAAGCGGGGCCGGCTCCCAGAGTTCGCCGTGCTGTTTGTGGAATTCCTCGATGCGGTCGCAGGCTCTTTTCAAACCCACCGTGTCGGCATACCACATCGGTCCGCCGCGATGTGCCGGAAAGCCATAGCCGTTGAGATAGATGATGTCGATGTCGACGGCGCGCAGGGCAAAGCCTTCTTCGAGGATGCGAGCGCCTTCGTTCACGAGAGCGTAAACGCAGCGATCGACAATCTCTTCTCGGGAAATTTGACGCTGCGGAATGCCGGCTTCCGCGGCCCATTTGCGGACTAGCTGCGCGACCTCCGGATCAGGAATTGCGTGGCGATTTTCGTCGTACTTGTACCAGCCAGCGCCGGTTTTCTGGCCGTAGCGGCCCATTTCGCAGAGTTTATCCCCGGCAAAAGCGTGACGAATGCCGGGCTTCTCGAGGTGGCGATATTCCTTGCGGATTCGCCAGCCGACATCGAGACCGGCGAGATCGCCGACCGCGAGCGGTCCCATGGCCATGCCAAAATCGTAGAGCGCGGAATCGACGGCTTCGACGCCAGCGCCCTCTTCCAGAAGAAATACGGATTCGCGGACGTACGGATGAAACATGCGATTGCCGACAAATCCGCGGCAGTTCCCTACCAAAACGCCGACCTTGCCGAGCTTTTTTGAGAGCTGCATGCAGGTGGCGATGACTTCCTTCGCGGTGGCTTTGCCGCGGACAAGTTCGAGGAGCCGCATCACGTTTGCAGGACTGAAGAAATGCGTACCGATCACGGCCTGGGGGCGCGAGGTCGCGGAGGCAATCTCGTCGATGTTCAAAGTCGAGGTGTTGCTCGCCAAAATGGCGCCAGGTTTGCAGACGCGGTCAAGTTCAGCGAAGACTTCTTTCTTGAGGGCCATGCCTTCGAACACGGCTTCGATGACTATGTCGGCGTTCGAGAAAGCTTCATAACTGAGTGTTGGCTGAATGAGTTTCAGGCGTTCCTCCACGAAAGCCTGTGTAAATCGGCCTCGCTTTACGGAAGTCGCGTAATTTTTTTGAATGTTCGCGAGGCCCTTGTCGAGCGCGCCCTGGTCGGCTTCCTTCAAGAGCACGGGAATGCCGGCGTTTGCGAAGACCATGGCGATGCCGCCGCCCATCGTTCCCGCGCCGACGACGGCTGCCGTGTTGACTGGGATGAGCGGTGTGTCCCTCGGAATGTCCGGGATTTTGGCAACTTCGCGCTCACCAAAGAAAACGTGAATGAGAGCCTTGGATTGATCGGAAAAAAGGCAGTCCATGAATAGCTTGCGCTCGAATTTGCAGCCTTCTTCGAATGGGAGTTTTGTGGCGGCTTCGACCGCGTCGATGGCTGCTAGCGGCGCGATCATTCCTCGCTGTTTTTTGCGGGCGTTATCCCTCGCGGCGGCAAAGATCGTGGCGTTTTGTTCTGCAGAGCCGAGTTTTTCTTTCCTGTCGCGTGTTTTGCGAACGGGTTTGTCTGCAATCTCACGAGCAAAGGCGACGGCGCCCGTCAACAGATCGCCTTCGATCAGACGGTCCAGGATGCCGTGCTGCAGAGCTTCATCGGCCTTGATGGGGTTGCCGTTCGCGCACATATCGACAGCTTTGCCCGCGCCCGCGAGCCGGGGCAAGCGTTGCGTTCCTGCTGCACCTGGAATAATGCCCAGTTTTACTTCCGGTTGGCCGACTTGCGCGCCGGGAACGGCGACGCGATAGTGGCCGGACATGGCAAGTTCGAGGCCCCCGCCAAAGGCGCTGCCATGAACGGCCATGACAATGGGCTTACGACAATCTTCGATTTTCAAGAGTAGCGAAGGCAGCTCCAAACCTCCGCCACTGGCCTTGCCGGAAGTGATCTTGCCGAATTCCTTGATGTCCGCGCCGGCGATGAAAGTCTTGCCTCCGCCGATGAGTACTGCAGCTTTGATCGAGTTGTCTCTGTCGATTTGCTCGATCGCAGCGGCGATGCCTTCGTGCACGCCAGGGCTAAGAGCGTTGACTGGAGGATTGTTGATGGTGATAACGGCAATGCCATTGTCATTCGTAAGCTGAACCAAATCGCTCATCGGTGGCCGCTCTTTCCACTGAAATGACTCGCAAAACTCGCGGAAAAATACCTGGGCGGGCACGCAACCCGCAGTCTCACATCTTATAAGGCTTCTCACTTACGGCTGGCAAATTCAGGGCGGATGGTGTCCTGGCCGCCCCAATATTTCTTGCGCAATTCCCTTTTCAGAATCTTGCCGGTGCCCGTTTTGGGCAGCGCATCAAAGAATTCGACGGAGTGAGGACATTTATAATGCGCGATGCGAGCCCGGCAGAAGTCGATCAACTCCGCCTCCGCGGCCTGCAAACCAGGCTTCAGCACGACCAAAGCCTTGGGCACTTCTCCCCATTTCGCGTCAGGAACAGCGATGACGGCAGCCTCGTAAACGTTCGGGTGAGCAAGGAGCGTTTTTTCGACTTCCAGCGAAGAGATGTTTTCTCCGCCGCTGACGATAATCTCTTTCTTGCGATCGACCACGAGGAGGTAACCATCCTCATTTATCGTGGCCATATCGCCAGTGTGAAACCATCCGCCGCGCATGGCTTCGGCGGTGGCTTGCGGCTGGCGCCAATAGCCCTCCATGACCACGTCGCTGCGCGCAACTACCTCGCCAACGCTTTTCCCATCGTGCGGCAAATCTTTGTCATTTACGTCTACAACGCGAAGTTCCACGCCGGCGATTGCGAAGCCGGTCATGGCCTGGCCGATATATTTCTGCTCGCCTTGCCAATCGAGGCCGGGCTTCATTCTGGAGAAAGAGAGGATGGGGGAGGTTTCCGTAAGGCCGTAGCCGGAGCGGCAGGTCGCGCCAAGTTTTTCTTCGACCTCGCGCACCAAAGTCGGAGACGAAGCTGCTCCGCCGATATTGATAATGCGCAAGCTGCTCAAGTCATATTTTGGACGCTCGGGGCAATTGACGAGGGCGGTGGCCATGGCGGGCACTAGACACATGTTGCGCACACGCTCCTGCTCGATTAAGTGGAAAATTCGCGTGGTTTCGAAGCGCTGCAGCATCACGTGTTTTCCGCCCGTCAAAGCGAGCGTATGCGGCGTGCCCCAGCCATTGGCATGGAAAAGAGGAATGGTGTGCAATTGAACTCCATCGGCGGTGGGATCGTCGGTGAGGCAGGCGTACAGAGCATGCATGTACGTATTGCGATGAGTGAGCATCACGCCTTTGGGATTGGCGCTGGTGCCGCTGGTGTAGAAAAGTTCCGCGACGGCGTTCTCGTCGACTTGCATGATGTCGGTGCGGCAGGGGGAAGCGGCGGCGAGGAGTTCGTCGTACTTTCTGGGAGCGAGCCAGTCTGCTTGAGGCGCGCCGTCGAGCAAATAATAGGATTCCACCATCGAAACGCTTTGACGAAAAGAATCGACAGCGGGAAGAAATTCCTTTTCGAGGAAGAGCACTTTTGCCGCAGCGTCGTTCAAAATGAAGGCAAGCTCATGAGGGGCTAGCCGGATATTCAAGGGGAGCAGGACGGCGCCCGCATCGAGAACGCCGTAGTAGGCCTCGAGCAAGCGATGGCAGTTCATGCTAAGGAAGGCGACACGGTCGCCGGGCTGCACACCAGCGGCGCGCAACGCGCCAGCGAGGCGAGCTGCGCGTTCGGCAAATTGAGCATACGTGAAGCGCAACTCGCCGCAAACAACCGCAGTCCTGCGCGGATATTGCTGCTCGGCGTATCGCAAACAGCGCAGAGGCGTGAGAGGAATATTCATGGCTAATCAATCGCCTGTCAGGCGGTTTGCCCTCCATCGACAACCAAGACGTGACCTGTAACGTAATCGGAGGCGCTCGAGGCAAGAAAAACCGCCGCGCCTTTCAAATCGTGGTCGTTGCCGAATCGCCGCAGCGGGATCCTGCTCAGGAAAGCGTCCTTGTTTCGTTCTATCACGACTTGCGACATATTTGTGGGAAACCACCCGGGAGCAATGGAGTTTACCTGAATGTTGTGAATGCCCCATTTGCAGGCCAGATCTTTCGTAAATGAAATGACGCCACCTTTGCTGGCGTGGTAACCGATAGCCTGAAATTCCGGCGGAGCACCACGCAGTCCCGCCACGGAGGCGATATTGATAATTTTTCCACTGCGCTGGGAGACCAAATGCTTTCCGGCGGCCTGCGAAAAGAGAAACGTGCCGGTCAGATTCGTCTCGATGACTTTGTTCCAATGTTCAAGGCGCATTTCTTCCACGGGAGCGCCCCAGGAGGTTCCGGCATTGTTGATCAGGATATCGATGCGCCCGAAATGAGAAAGTGCGGTGTCGACGACTGCCTGAACGTCGGCTGGATTTTTTACATCGCATGCGAGCGCGAGGGTTCTTACGCCTAGTTTCTGCAATTCAGCAGCCGCTTGCTCGCAGCGCTCTTTTTTGCGGGCGCAGAGCACGACGTTGGCGCCCATTTCCGCGAGGCCTTCAGCCATTTGACGGCCGAGGCCGATGGAACCGCCGGTGATGATGGCCACGCGCCCAGTGAGATCGAAGAGTTGTCGAACGTTCATGGCAGGCGAGACACTTTCCGATGCGTCGTGACGATTGGCGAAAACTGATCCAGCACGCGAATAGAGCTTACAGGCTCGCGCATTGGAAAATACTAGAGTCAGAAGCATACGCCAAGCTCGAATTCGGCATTGGCGGGAAAGGGCGTGTTTTGTTGAGTAGCCGGCTAGTTGCAATTATTGAGGCGTCAGGACCACGCGGCCTGCGATTCGTCCTGCGCGCATCTCTTCCAACGCGTCATTCGCCTGGGCAAGCGGGCGCGCAGTCACCTGGCATTGAAGTTTGCCGGCAGCCGCCATTGCGAGGACTTGTTTGAGATCGTGGCGCGTGCCTACGGCGGAGGCCTGAATACGGACTTCACCAGCGGCCATCATAATCGGCGGAAAACAGATATTTTCCGCGGGCAAGCCTACGACCAGCAGAGTTCCTCGAGACCGCAAGCAACTGAACGCCGTGTCATAGGCTGCCCGCGATGCGGAAGTAACAATGGCGACATGTGCGCCGCCCGTCGCGCGAAATTCTTTAACAACATTGTTCGAAGAAGAGTTCAGCGTTCGAACGGCGCCAAGGTTGGCCGCCGCTGCAAGCTTCTCCTGAGAAATGTCGACGGCGGTAACTTCCGCTCCGAGGCCGGCTCCGATCTGTACCGCAAGGTGGCCCAGGCCACCAACTCCAAAAACGGCTAGCCGCTGACCGGGTAGAATTCTTGCTTGACTGAGCGCGCGATAGACAGTGACTCCGGCGCAGAAAAGCGGCGCAACACTTAAGGCGGAGAGATTGTCCGGTAGCTTCTGAACGTGGCTTGCGCGAGCCTTCATGAATTCCGCGTAGCCGCCGTCCACGCTCACTCCGGTGATTATCTGCTTCGAGCAGAGGTTTTCGTTGCCCTCGCGGCAGGGTTCGCATTCTCCGCATGTCCAGTAAATCCAGGGAACACCAACGCGATCGCCCACTCGGAATTCGCTCACCGCTTGGCCGAGTTCGACAATATGGCCGGCAATTTCGTGGCCGAGTATCAACGGCATCTTGGTAATGCGAGAGAATTGCGGCCAGTCGCCATCAGCGACGTGGAGATCGGAATGGCAGACGCCGCAGGCTTCCATGGCAATCAGGACTTCACCGAGGCCGGGCTGGGGCTGAGGGACATCCGTGATCACGAGAGGCTTCTTGAATTCCTGCAAAACAGCAGCTTTCATGCGGTCACCGTGAACAGTGCGGAGTGGGAAGTGGTTTTCATGATGAGTGCCGTCTAATCGGAAACCGGAGCCGCATCTTTGATCGCGTCTCGCACAAAACTCCGCACGTGACGCTCCGACCCAAACACAAGGAGAACAGTTAGCGTCAGAATGGTCACGATTTCAAATCCGGCCATGGCCCACTGGTAGCCGACGTGGTCGCGCAGAGCGTATTGAATCGTGTTTGTGGGCGATGCGAAAAGAATTCCCAGCTGATAGGTGAGACCAGGCATCAAGCCGCGCGTCGCGTCCGCGGACAATTCATTCAGATGCACGGGGATTACGCCCCAGGCACCCTGCACACCTGCCTGCATCAAAAAAGCAGCGCACATGAGAATTGTGAGGTTCCCACCGAACGCCCAAAGCGGAATCATGAGCAACGAAAGCCCCAACGCCGCGATCATGCCTTTGCGGCGGCCAGCGACCTGCGAGAAGTGTCCAAAGATAATTGCGCCCACGACGGCGCCGATATTGTAAATGATCGCAATGTTCGCGCGCACAGCGGACGAGGCGCGATGAACTTCTTGCAAGAAATCGGGGTACAAGTCCTGCGTGCCGTGGGAAAGGAACATCATGAAAGTCATCAAGACAACTAGGTAGAGGACTCGTTTCCATTCGAGGGCTACGATGCGAAGAACCTGTCCAGTGCTTGCGACGCGATGCTGTTTCCAGGCTTCGGACTCCGGCACCTTCGCCCGGATGTAAAGGGCCAGTAAGGCAGGCAGAGCGCCAATCCAGAACATGGGACGCCAACCCCAAGCAGGCAAGATAAAACGCGCCGCAAGCGCAGCCAGCAGATTGCCGATTGGATAGCCGCTCTGGAGAATTCCGCTCAGTACACCTCGCCAGCGGATGGGAGCGGCTTCCATAGCAAGCGATGCGCCTACGCCCCACTCGCCGCCCATGCCGATACCGAACAAGGCTCGCATCACGAAAAAGAATTTGTAGTTCGGCGAAAAACCGCACAGGAGCTCGATGAGAGAAAAATAGATGACGTTGGCCATCAGCGGAATGCGGCGGCCGTAACGGTCAGAGAGCGCTCCGAAAATTAGAGCTCCAATAGGACGCATCGCGAGGGTCGCTGTGGTGGTCAAAATGATGTCACTTTTGGATACGCCGAATTGTTTGGCGAGGACGTCGTACATCAACGTCACAACAAAAAAGTCGAAAGCGTCGAGGGTCCAGCCGAAAAACCCGGCGAGGACGGCGTGGTGTGCCTTTGATTTTGAGCTAGCTGCCAAGTCTGTCATGTGCACGCGATAAGCCTTTGCCGATCCGGAGCTGACGGGCTCTCATTGTAGCCAAAGTCTGCGCCATTCCCGCGTGTTGATCCGCGCGGCATTTTGCGGTTAGGCCGGAAGAACTTGTCCACGAGTTTCAGTTCCAAAGGGTATCAAGAGCAGACCAAGCGCAAACGCCAGCGAAGTAATTGCCACTGGAATTCCCAGTGAGCCATAGCGCTGTACCCCGGTGCCCACAAGAAATGTGATCGCCGCTCCGCCAAAACGCGCAAAGGAAGTGGAGAAGGCGAAGGCGCTTGCCCGGCATTCCGTGGGATATTGCTCCGGCAACCACAGGGTATAGACCGCAAAGTTCGCGCCGCCGAGACCAAGGAAGAACAGACAGACAAAAAACCAGGGAAGCGCGGATGGACCGAGATAGAAAACTCTGCCGAACGTGAGGGCGATGAAAACCATCATCAAGGCAAAGAAAAAGCCCAAGGCGCCTCGGCGGCCGAGGCGTTCCGCAAGCCACGGCATCGCCAGACACCCCAGAATGGTGGCAAAGGCGACGAGCATCGTGGCGCGAGAAGCGAGTTGCGCGGCAGCAGGGACCCCATGGCCGGCGGCTTCCGCCAGAGAACTTACCGCAGCCGGAACATAGACCGTTCCTGCCCACAGCCCACTGATCGAAACTAGCATAAGGAGCGAGTTCAAAATTGTACGACGGCGCAACGAAGGCGAAAAAAGAGCCGCGAAGGGGCGGTAAAACTGCCAGGAACGAACGACATCCAGTTTGTTGGACCAGCGCGCTGGTTCGGTGACGCCATGACGCACCCATGCCAGAAGGAGCGCCGGCAAGCCTCCGACGGCAAACATGGCGCGCCAGCCATAGCGGCTGCCAATGGCGTAGTTAGCGATAGCCGCGAGAAAAATGCCCACGTAATAGCCGGTGTGCATGTAGCCCGCTCCAGCGCGGCGGCGATTTTCTGGCCACTCTTCCGCGACGAATGTACCGCCCATGGCCCACTCACCGCCGATTCCGATTCCGGCGAGGACACGCAAAATCGCTAACTGCCAGACAGTGGTGACGAGTGCGCTCAGAAACGTGAAGACCGAATACCACACGATGGTCAGCATCAAGGTATGAACTCGGCCGAACTTGTCGCCGACGGGTCCCCACAAGAACGCGAGCCCCCAACCCAGCAGGAAAAGAGCGAACAGCAAACCCCCGTAGTAGCCGATGTTGCCTTTTGTTGCGGCGATGCCGGAACGTGGAAGGAGATCACGAAGCGAGGGCAAAAGAACGAGCGCATAGATGAAAGAGTCCATGCCGTCGAGAGTCCAGCCACCCCAAGCGGCCCAAAAACCTCGTACTTGGTTTCGCGTGAGCGGGGCGAGGAGAGCGCTGGCTCCGGTCGACGGTTCAAGAGGCATCGTGCGAGGGACTATATCAAAAAGGGTTAACGAGAAAAGAGAGAAGTCGGCTGGATGTTCGATTTGAACTCCAGGCGACACACGGAATGCCCTGCCCTGCAAATCCAATTTGAGTGCCAGTTGGGGTGAGGTAGACTTTCTGATTCACCAGGGCAAGAGTTCGGCGCTGGCAATTCAATCTGCACGGCACAATCAAAGATCAGCACGAAGAGGCAGTGTCACCCGTGAAGCTTAGAGTGGTTGGTGAGAAAGAGGAGCTTGGCAAGGCGGCCGCCTTACACGCCGCGACGGCGATCCGCCGCGCCATCAACGATCGCGGGTTGGCACGCATTATCGCAGCCACAGGTGCTTCTCAATTCGACTTTCTGGATGCCTTGACCGCAACGACGGGTATCGACTGGCAAAAAGTGGAATTATTCCATCTCGATGAATACATCGGGCTTCCCATGAATCATGTTGCCAGCTTCTGCCAGTATCTGAAGGAGCGCTTGATAACCAAGACGGGCATTATTCGGCACCATCTGTTGAATGGAACGGACGAACCGACAGAACTCATCCGCCGGGTGGGCGGCGAGTTAAAGGCTGCTCAAATTGATGTTGCGTTCGTCGGCATCGGTGAAAACGGGCACCTTGCGTTCAACGATCCGCCAGCCGATTTCGAAACGCAGGATGCTTACATCCTTGTGAATCTGGATGAAGCGTGCCGGCGACAACAAGTCGGAGAGGGCTGGTTCGCAAATCTTTCGCAGGTGCCGAAGCGAGCGATCTCCATGTCCGTTCGGCAAATTCTGAGCGTGAAAGAAATCATTGCGGTAGTTCCTGACGCCCGCAAGGCAGAGGCGGTTAAGGCCTGTATCGAAGGACCAATCAGCCCAATGTCTCCGGCATCGATCCTGCGAACGCATCCGGATACAACGATTTATCTCGACGGACAATCCGCAGCGATGCTGAGCCCAGCGACGCTCTCTGCTCTCGCGGTTGCTGGCTGAGAGATGGCTCTCCTTCCACACAGGACTGGAACAGCTGCCTAATGGACATCCATGCAGAAACAAGGTCCCCTGGACCAAACTTCCAAAGCGGGCGTACCATTCCTTCCCTGCGATGGTGGATCGGCGCACTTCTTTTTGCCTCGACGGTCATCAACTATATCGATCGTCAGACTCTCTCCCTGCTAGCTCCTTATCTGAAGCAAGATTTCCACTGGACCAACACGGACTACGCCAATCTGGTCATCGCGTTCCGCGTTGCCTATTCGATCGGACAAACTCTCAATGGCAGGCTGATGGATCGTATTGGAACAAAGCGAGGACTAACCCTCACCGTCTTGTGGTACTCGATTGTCTCCGTTCTCACGCCGCTCGCAAGAGGCTTCTACTCTTTCATGGGTTTTCGTTTCTTTCTGGGACTTGGCGAATCCGGCAACTGGCCGGGCGCAACCAAGGCCGTCTCGGAGTGGTTTCCAAAGCAAGAACGCGGCCTCGCCACGGCGCTGTTCGATAGCGGTTCCTCCATCGGCGGTGCTGTCGCTCCGTTCCTTGTCCTGTGGTTGTATTTCCGCTGGGGCCTTCGTCCCGCATTTGTTGTTCCCGGTCTGCTCGGATTCCTGTGGCTCATTGTTTGGCGTTGGTTCTATCACCTCCCGCAGGACCATCCTCGGATTGGTGCCGCGGAACGGCAGATGATCCTTGCCGACCATAAAGAAGACCAACCTCTGGCACCAACGCCCCCGCGCTGGGGCGATCTTTTAAAACTTCCGCAAACCTGGGGGACTATCATCGCCAGGAGTTTTACGGACCCAGTCTGGTTTTTCATCGCCGATTGGTTTCCTATCTATCTCGTCGCCAAAGGCATTGCGCTCAAAAGCGGCTTGATCGCCATCTGGATTCCGTTCATCGCGGCCGATCTGGGCAATTTCTTCAGCGGCTGGCTTTCCGGTAGTTTGATTAAGCGTGGCTGGTCCGTCGGAAGGGCGCGCAAAGCACTGGTGATTTTCGGCGGGTTCGGAGTGACTTTGCTCATTCCCACTATTTTCACGGTGAATCTCTATGTGCTTACACTCCTCTTCGGGCTGGCTACATTCTCTTACGCATCTTTCACGACCATCGCCAACGTGTTACCTTCTGACCTTTACAGAAACGAGTCCGTGGCGAGCGTCAGCGGACTGAGCGGCACAGGCGCCGCCCTTGGTACAATCATTGTTTTCGAATTGGCGGGCCATCTTTCCGATGCGCGCATCGCCACGGGAACTCATTTATTCGACCCGCTCATGGTTATCGCGGGCCTGATTCCCTTCGCGGGAATGATTTTGGTGCTGCTGCTGGTGCGGAATACAAAGGCTACGGAGCAAGGCCTGGTCCGGCGGATTTGAACTCTTCTGATACGGCGGTTTGCGCCTGCTGAAGCGAATATCAACATCGATGCTGGCAAGCTCGATAGACACATGAGGAGGATGGGTGAAGATAACTGATGCAAAGGTATTGATATCCTCGCCGGGAAGAAATTTCGTAACGCTGAAGGTCTATACCGACCAGGGCATCCACGGCCTCGGCGATGCGACGCTCAACGGCCGGGAGTTGGCCGTGGCGTCCTATCTCTCCGATCATCTGATTCCCTGCCTGATTGGCCGTGACCCTTTCCAATCTGAAGACATCTGGCAATATTTCTATCGCGGCGCTTACTGGCGGCGTGGCCCGGTGACAATGGCCTCGATTGGGGCCATCGACGTCGCGCTTTGGGACATCAAGGGAAAAGCTCTCAATACTCCGGTCTATAACCTGCTCGGCGGAAAGAGCCGCAAAGGAGTCATGGTCTACGGCCACGCGAATGGCCGCGATATCGAGGAAACTGTCGATGAGGTCGCAAGATTCGCGGAGATGGGCTACCGCGCCATTCGCGCGCAGTCAGGAATCCCCGGGATTCCCTCAACCTATGGCGTCGCAAAAGACAAGCTCTTCTACGAACCCGCTGAAAAGGGCCTTCCTCCCGAAAATATCTGGTCCACGGAAAAATATTTGATGATTGTGCCAAAGCTCTTTGAAACTCTTCGCTTGAAGTTTGGCGACGACGTTCACTTGCTGCATGACGCGCATCACCGCCTCACGCCCATCGAAGCGGCGCGCCTGGGGAAGAGCCTCGAGCCCTATCATCTTTTCTGGCTCGAAGATGCGGTCCCGGCGGAATTGCAAGAAGGTTTTCGAATTATCCGCCAGCACACGACGACGCCACTCGCGCTTGGGGAGGTTTTCAATACGATTTGGGACGCCCAGACCGTCATCACCGAACAACTGATCGATTACATCCGGATGGCCACGGTCCACGGCGGCGGTCTCACACATCTCAAGAAAGTCGCGTCACTCGCGGAGATGTATCATGTGCTCACGGGCTGCCATGGCGCGACGGACCTGTCGCCGGTGTCCTTGGCCGCGGCTCTGCATTTCGACATCTCGGTGAACAATTTTGGAATCCAGGAATTCATGCACCACACCAAGGAAACGGACGAAGTCTTCCCGCACACGTATTCCTTCAGCGACGGATTCCTGCATCCGGGGGACGGTCCGGGTTTGGGGGTGGACTACAACGAGAAGCTGGGGGAACAATTTCCTTACGAGCGCGCGTACTTGCCCGTAAACCGGAAGCTGGACGGCACGATGTTCAACTGGTAGCTCCATGACAGTTTCCCTGCCATGGGCACCAACCGGTGAACTGATCGCAAGTGCGGAAGTTAGACGATTCTGGAGCCGAGGGAGAGAGTTGAACTCTCGACCTGCCGATTACGAATCGGCTGCTCTACCACTGAGCTACCTCGGCCCGTTCTTTGACAATAGCATCTGCGCAAAATTTCTGTCAATTGAACCGCGAAATTGCGTTCTTTTATCGCGAGAAGGGATACATCGCCCAGCCAATCCCCACGCCGATCAGCAGGAACAGGAACAGGGACCAGATGATGTATTTTACGCGGTCGCTGGTGCGGCGGCGGCTCAGAAACCCAAACGCGATGGAGATGAGCAGCGCAAAGAGCGTCATCGACTGAAAATGAGTGAGCTCGAACCCGATTGCGGCGATCACGCCTTCCGCCCTCGCGCCGCTTCATAGGCGTGAAGCGCGGCAAGCAAATTCAGAACCCCGGCGGCCGCGAGAAAGCGCGTGCCATAGTCGCCTTCGGCGTGCGCGACGTCTGATCCGTTTGTTTCAAACGCTCGCGCGACGAAATAAACAGAGCCAGTCCCGAGATCGGCGACGTATCCCAGCATTCCGAATGCGTCGCCTACTTCCGAACTGAACACGTTGCCGCGCATCCCAACGCCCAGAAAAACCAGCGCTACCACTGTCAGGAAACATCCAACCGCGCGTCCCCACATTTTCTGCAGACCGTGACCCAGCCCCGGAACGAACCAGCCCGCCACGCCGATGGCGATTGCCACCAGCTCAGATTTCTGAGCGTGCTCAGCCGATGCCACGGGCGTTTCCGCGCTTGTCGCCGGGGTCCTCGCCACGCTCGTCGTCGTGTCCGTGGTCATTTCGTCAGACATTTTTCCTCAATGCGCGATGCTCTTTTGCAGAGGCCAGTTTCGCCTAGGCCAGCAACGCCAAGATTTCGTTTTGGACTGCGCCGGTTACGCGCGCCTCTTTTTCGCCAATATATACGTTCACTTCGCTTCGGATGCCGAACTCAGGCAAATAGATTCCCGGCTCGATGGAGTTGCAAGTTTTGGGAATCAGGTGGCGCACGTCGTGCGTTTCCAGCCCGTCCATGTTGACGCCGTTGCCATGCACTGTTTGCCCGATGTTATGGCCCGTTCGATGAAAGAAATACTTGCCGTAGCCCGCTTTCTCGATCACCTTGCGCGCCGCTTTATCCACTTGCCACCCCTGCAGCGGCGAACCTGCCGCGACGCTTGTCAGAATCAGCTGGACGGCTTTATCCCGCGCTTCGCGCACGATTCCGAAGATTTTCGCCATCTTTTCCGGAACCTTCGCGCCGAGGTAACCAACCCACGTAATGTCGTAGTAGACGCTGCCCGCGGCTTTCGTCTTCCCCCAAACGTCCAGCAGCAACAAATCTCCTTCGCGAATGGGCGAGGCCGTCTGTTGTGTCGGGCCGTAGTGCGGATCGCTGGCGTGCGGTCCAACGGCGATGTCCGGCCCCTGGTCCACGATTATTCCGGCATGCTCAAATTCCTTCAGAATCCATTGCTGCAAATCGTATTCCGTGAACGTCTTCTTCTCCAGGACATTTCTTGCCGCAAGCTGAAAGGCCTCTCGCACTACCCGGTCGATGACCGTGCCTGCCGCCAGGTGGGATTCCAACTGCTCCGGACTCCAGCACGCTTCGTATTTCTGCACCAGGTCCGCGGAGCTGACAACTTTCGCGCCAGCGCTGCGCACAAGTTCCACTGTCCCGGCGTCCACCATCGCCACATACGGGATGGCGTTTTTGGGCGAGTATTGCATCGCGACGTTCTTTGCGCGCCCCAGGAGTCTGCCGAGATTTTTCCTGAGCTCATCCTGTCCGGCATAAAACAGCGTGTCACCAGGCAAGGCCGCGAGCGATTCCGTCTCAATCTTGTGCACCAATTTGCGCGGCGTCCCTTTCGCGGGAACGAAGTAGAACCAGCGGCGAGTGCGCATTCCCGGAGGAAGTTGCAGAATGCCCTGCGCAATGGGGTCGCGACCGCGAAAATCGTAGAACAGCCAGCCGTCCAGCTTCGCAGCCCGCAAATCGCTCTGAATTCCAGTTATGTCAGCGTTCATATTCAGAAGATGTCCTTGCCATTCGCCTTTAATGCGGCAAACGATTTATTACGCGTCCTGCATCAGGAGTCCCAGCACTTGCTGTTTCGTTACGCCGCGAACTTCGATGCGCTTTGTGCGGCTGCGATCACCGGAAAGAATTCTAACAGCCGACCTGGGTGTTTTCAAAAGATGTGCAAGGAATTCGACCAGGGCCTCATTGGCCCTGTTTTCAACGGCCGGCGCTTGCAGCCGGATCTTCAGCGCTCCGCCGATCTCTCCGGCCACTTCATTCTTGCTGGCCCGTGGCTGCGCACGTACCGAAAAGACTACACCGCCGGCCCTGTCTTCAATATCCAAATTATCCCCTCGCATGCCGGTTTATTTTCTGCCGCGCGTTCCGAACAACGCCGTTCCGACGCGCACTTCCGTGGCGCCTTCTTCGATCGCCACTTCAAAATCGTGGGACATGCCCATCGAAAGAACCGGAAGTGCGCGCCCAAGCTGTTTCGTCAAGCCATCGCGCAATTCGCGTAGCCGCTTGAAGTGTGGTCTCGCCTGTTCGGGATTTTCAGCAAAGGGCGGAATGCACATAAGTCCGGCGAATTCCAGTCCAGCTAGCGTAACGACTTTTTCAGCCAACGCTGGAAGTTCTTCCACGCCGGCCCCGCTCTTGGCCTCTTCTTTCGCGATGTGCACTTCGATGAGCACTCGCAACTTCCCAGCTCCCCCGCTTTCTGTCACGGCCCGGCTTAGCCGCTGGGCCAGCGCAAAATCATCCACCGAATCGATCGCATGGAAGAGCTTCGCCGCCCTCCCTGCCTTATTGCTCTGCAAATGCCCGATGAGATGCCACGTGGCGCTCAAATCCTGAATGCCGAGGTGCTTTCCTTCCCACTCCTGCACGCGGTTTTCACCGAAATGGCGCAGCCCCGCCTCGTAGGCTTCGCGAATGGCCTCCGCTGGATGCGTCTTCGAAACTCCGATCAAAGTAATATCAGCGGCGCGGCGGCCGGCTCGCTGCGCGGCAGAAAGAATCCGCTCCTGCACTCGCAAGAGGTTTTCCCGTATCAAGGTCGGCGCCATGTTCAAATTTAAATCGTAGCATGCACGGCGTTGCAGCGTTGCGAGTCTGCGGTTAGACTGGCCTTCGCACATGACTCCACCGGGAAAACTCATCGCCATCGAGGGCATCGACGGCAGCGGCAAGCGCACGCAAGTCGAACTACTGGAAAAGGCTCTGGTCGACGGCGGCTATGCCGTCTATTCGACCGGTTTCCCACAATACGATTCGTGGTTCGGCAAAATGGTCGGGCAATTCCTGAACGGCGATTTTGGCCCGCTCGAAACGGTTGACCCGCACTTCAGTGCTCTGCTCTATGCGGGCGATCGCTTCGAAGCCAAGTTCCGCTTGGATACAGCACTGAACCAAGGCAAAATCGTACTCGCCGACCGATATATTGGCTCGAATCTCGCACATCAAACCGCGCGCGCCCCTGCCGCCGCCCGCCCGGCCTTCGTCTCCTGGATCGAGCATTTGGAGTACAACATTTACAATCTACCGCAAGAAGCCCTTGTGCTCTATCTCCGAGTCCCGCCTCGGGAAGCGCAGGAACTCGTGGCTCGCAAGTCCGCCCGCACCTATACGAAGGTCAAACAGGATCTGCAGGAGGCCAGTCTTCGCCATCTCGAAGATGCCGCTGCGATGTACGATCAGCTCTCGCGTCGGCCCAACTGGGCGACCATTCCGTGCTTCGACGAGGAACGCAGCGCCATGCGTCCGCAAAAGGACATTGCCACCGAGATTTTCGCCGCGGTTTTGCAAGTGCTCGCCCGGCCGTTGGGAAAGGAAGGCCGCTGAGACATGGGTTTTTCCGAATTTCTTGGCAATGAACGCATCGTCACTGCCCTGCGCGGCGCTTTGCGCAGCGACCGCGTTCCGCACGCGCTGCTCTTTAGCGGCCCGCGCGGGGTCGGCAAGTTCACGCTGGCGCGAATGTTTGCGCAAGCCGCGAATTGCGAGCGGATGAAACACGACTTTTGCGGCGAATGCGAAACTTGCAAGCGCATCGCGCTGCTCGCCGATCCTGAGCAACTCATCGAACAAGGTCTCGCGGAACGAGGTGAAAGCGCCGACGCCGCCACCGTGGAACGAGTTCCTCTCGTCCTCCAGACGCATCCGGACGTGTGGGCGCTCGTGCCCGACCCAGTCCGTTTGAAGAGTCCTGTCGCGCGGCCCATGTTGCGAATTGGCCAGCTGCGCGCGGTTCAGCGTGCCGCATACTTCCAGCCCATGGGGCGACGCCGCGTTTTTATTCTGGATGGCGCAGAGACCATGCGCTGGGATGTCGCCAACGTATTCTTGAAAATCCTGGAAGAACCGCCAGGCTCGGCGACTCTCATTCTGACTGCGCCCTCTCCTTACGCGCTGCTCCCGACCATTGTTTCCCGCTGCCTGCAATTTCATTTCGCGCCCCTCTCGCAACCGGACGTCGAAAATATTCTTAAAGAAAAAACCGAGCGCAAGGCGTCCGACGTAAAGTTGGCCGCTCAACTTGCGGAAGGCAGTCCTGGACTAGCCATCGAGATGAATGTGGAAGAAGCTGAGAAACGACGGCGGAACGCCTTGCGCATCCTCGAGCGCGCCGCACACGGCCAGGGCTTCGCGCAGCTTTTCGCCGATACCTCCGCCCTCGCCAAAGACCGTGAGTCTTCCTTCGAGGATCAAATCAACGTATTCTATGGCCTGCTTTGCGATCTTCTGGAGCTCACATCGGGCGTGAAGCAACCAGCCCTGCGAAACGTTCCGTTGACCAAAGAGCTCAATACGCTGGCGAAGCTGGTTGATTCCCGATGGGTCATGCGCGCCATCGCCGGTTTTGACGAGCTTCACGCGGGAGCTCGGCGCAATTTGAATCGCCAGCTCGGACTGGATGCGCTGGCTGCCTCGCTCGGGCCGGAACTGTAACGTTTCGTGGCCTGGCGCGGAAATTTGGGCCCCTCAGGGGTCTTCAACAATTTTTTTCTCCTGCTGTAACCCAGCGCCTCGCGCATGCATCTCACAAAATGAACTCACCCCACCGTTAGCTGCAAGGAGAAGTTATGGTGAACCGCAGATTGTTTCGCCCCGGTTTTGTTGACGTGAAAGAACAACCTCCCCAAAGGATCTCGCACGGCGGTCCGGTGCCAAGCAAGAAACCCGCGCCTCCGGAGACGACTCACGCCGAGAACTTCTATTGGGTCAAGCAGATGCAAAGCCATACCCCGATGGTCGTGACGCTCGACAATGGCGAATCCCTTCGCGGCACGGTCGAGTGGTACGATCGCGACTGCATCAAGCTTACCCGACAGGGCAGCCCAAATTTGCTCATTTTCAAGCGCGTTATTAAGTACGTCCACAAGGATGGCGAAGAAGCCGCAGCCGGCGGCGACGAATAATTTCCTAACTCCACGGTTCTCTATTGCGGGCTAATGGAGTGCCCGCGAGCCGCGCCAAAGGTGAGCAGCGCTTTAGCCGCTAGTGTGCCGTCCTCTTTATATATTTCGCATTCTGTCACCACGAAATTGCGCCCGGTCCGCAAAACGCGGCCTTCTGCCCTAATACGCCCGCCCGGCACCGGCTCTAGAAAATTTATCTTCAATTCTACAGTGGCAATCTGCGTACCCTTAGGAACGGTCGTAAAGGCCGCGATGGCCGCTACCGTGTCCGCGACCGTGGCGAGAACTCCTCCATGCACCACGCCGTGAAGCTGTTTGTGCCGCGGCTTCACCCTCATGCTGAAAACGACATGCCCCTTCTCCAAACTCTCGAGCGACAGGCCCAGCAGCGAAGTGGCGCCGGTCTCGTTCGTTCTCCGGCGCAGCGCCGCTTCGTACTTCTTCAAGTCACTGAACAATTCTGACTTCATCGAGTCCTCATGCTCCTCTCAATACGCCGAAAGTCCGCCGTCCAGCGGAATTGCCGCGCCCGTCAACCAGCTCGATTCCTCCGACGCCAGAAAAACCGCCATGTCCGCGACATCCTCGGGGCGGCCCATGCGCCCAAGCGGAATCTGCCCAATCCTGGCTTTGCGCAGAGCTTTTCCCTCTTCCGAAGCTGCGAAAAGTCCCTGCACCAGCTCGGTCTCCACAATCGAAGGACAGATGCAGTTCGACCGCACATTCTCATGCGCGTGATCGAGCGCCATCGCTTTCGTCAGCAACGTCACTCCGCCTTTTGAAGCGCAATAGGCCGCGCGATCTTTCATCCCCACCAGCCCCAGCACTGAGCCTACATTTACAATCGCTCCACCGCGCGCTTTGCGGAACTCTGGCAGCGCCGCTCGGCACATCAAGAACGGCCCCTTCAGGTTTATCGTCATGAGCTTGTCCCACTGATCCTCGCTCATCGCCTCGATCGTTGACACATGCAGGACCCCGGCATTGTTCACCAGCACATTCATTTTGCCGAACTTTTTCGCCGTTTCCCGCACCGCTCGCTCGGCATCCTTCGCCTTGGCAACGTCGCAGGCAATGGCCAGCCCTTCGCTTCCCTGCTTTTCCAGCTCGCGCAGCGTCTCTTCCAGCTTCTCTTTCCGGCGGCCAGCCACGGCGACCTTCGCGCCTTCTCGCGCAAACGCCAGCGCGATCGCCCGTCCAATCCCTGTTCCACCGCCTGTAATCAGGGCGACTTTCCCCGCAAGTCGTGTCACGGTTTTGCCACCTCCCGCGTCTAATGAATTGCCTTTGCGGCCTCTACTAGAGCGCATGGGAACACCGTCCATTAAGGATGTCTAATTGACCTCAATGGCGCCCTTTGCCGGTAGAATGCTGCACTATCTGCACGCGAGAAACAACTGAGGACAACGGAGAGCCTCGTTCATGAAGATCGGCATCACCTGCTACCCCACCTACGGCGGCTCCGGCGTCGTCGCCACCGAACTCGGCCAGGAGCTCGCCGCCCGCGGCCATGACATTCATTTCATCAGCTACGCCCCGCCCATCCGCATGAATCCCAACGACCCGCACATCCATTTTCACGAGGTCGAAGTCGCCAGCTACCCGCTATTTGATCATCCGCCCTACACGCTCGCCCTTGCCACCAAGATGCTCGAAGTCTTCGAATCCGAATCGCTGGACCTCCTCCACGTCCACTACGCCATCCCCCACTCCGTAAGCGCGATGCTGGCGCGTTCCATGGCCGCCCCGCGTCGCTTGCCGTTCATTACCACGCTTCACGGCACGGACATCACCTTGGTCGGCAGCAATCGCAGCTATCTGCCCATCACAAAATTCTCCATCGAGCAGAGCGACGGCGTCACCGCCATCTCCCAATACCTTCTCAATCAAACTCTCAAAGAGTTCGACATCAAGCGCCCCATCGAAGTGATTCCCAATTTCGTGAATTGCGATCTCTACAACCGCAAACCCCAACCCGGCCTGCGGGAACAATGGGCCCCCAATGGCGAGCCCATCCTCATGCACCTCTCGAATTTCCGCCCGGTGAAACGCCTCACGGATGTCGTTGAAATCTTCGCCCTGGTCCGCGCCAAAATGCCCGCCAAACTCGTCCTCATCGGCGATGGCCCGGACCGTGGCGCCGCGGAATATCTTGTCCGCAAGAAGCGCCTGCAAAAGGACGTGATTTTTCTAGGGAAACAAAACGGTGTCTATGAAAAGCTCGCCGTAGCCGATCTTTTCCTGTTGCCTTCGCAGCTCGAATCCTTCGGCCTGGCTGCTCTCGAAGCCATGGCCTGCGAAGTTCCTGTCATCGCCACAAATGTCGGCGGGGTCCCCGAAGTGGTCGAACACGGCGTCGACGGCTATCTCGTCGAGCCTGGCGACGTCAAAACCGCCGCCGCCCACGCCATCGAAATCCTCTCCCGCTCCGACCGCGGCCGCGAAATGGGCCAGCGCGCCCGCGTGGACGCCAAACGCAAATTCTGCGCCAACGACGTCATCCCCGCCTACGAAGCATACTACCGCCGCGTCCTCGAACAATCCTCCGCCGCCCGCGCCTAATCCCGCCTCAGGAATTTTTCGTGCCATTCGAACGGCACGATCGATCTCCGCATTCGTAATGGCTATTGAAGATTATTTTTTTTCTGCGAGAAACTGGCATTCCTAGTCAGTATTGGATACGCGCCGCACGGTCGTTGAATATCACGCCCCATTGCTGCAAGCGCCGGAGAAGTTCGGGCGCCACGCCGGCATCGCGGAACTGTTGTGACGCCTCCCACACCTTCCCGCCGGTGATCTCTCCATACGAATGCGGCGCAGTGTAAGCGTGCCGCGGCGTTCCCATCGGCAAATACTTTTCAATTGGGTACTGCGCGTTCTTGTCCATCCATGCCGCAAGTAGCGACACCGTTAGAGCCCGATGTACTTCGGTCGGCAACGGTTGAAAGATTGGCGCCCAAACCGGACTGATCATGATGCGCGGATCGACGTTTTGGTCCGGTCGCCAGCCCTTGCTGAAATCTTCAGGGCCCAAACGGGGATCGGTAGATTGCAGCGCTTTGATTACGGTTACCAGGAGTCGCGCCGGTTCCGGTTGGTGGGTCTGCTCATGCAGGTCGCGGAACCTGCCGATCACGTATACCCAATCCACCGGGCTGCGATCCCTATGTTGATGATTGCCGCTATTCAGAATGATCTGTAACTCATACCAGGACGCTGAAAAGT